>DAWBVG010000643.1:0-1868 GCA_052279865.1 Muribaculaceae bacterium | reverse complement strand
GCTTGTAAGGCAGACGCTCTAAACCAGCTGAGCTAATCGCCCGATTGCGGATGCAAAGTTAAGCACAATTTTTAAATCACACAAATTTTTTTGCTATTTTTGTAAAAATTTTTTTCGTCTAATTTTGACCGAATGTTGGTTAAAATGTTAAAATGTATTGTAAATGAGCAATATAAAGGATATAAAAATAGCAGACTTCGATTATTCTCTGCCTGATGAAAGAATCCCCCGGCATCCTTTGGCGGAGCGCGACACATGTAAATTACTTGTCAGCCCCCCCGACGGATGTGTGGAGCATCATACTTTTTCTGAGCTTCCGGAATTGCTTCCGGAAAAGACTTTGATGGTGTGCAACGACACCCGGGTTATCAATGCTCGCATTCGTTTTGAGAAGCTTACAGGTTCGAGAATTGAGGTTTTCCTGCTCGAACCTATATTTCCGGAAGATTATGTACTGATGTTTCAGGCTGTGGGCTCATGCCGATGGGGGTGTCTTGTGGGAAATCTCAAGCGATGGAAAGAGGGCCCGCTCGTGAAGATGCTTGATATCGATGGCAGGAAGGTGGAGTTGCGCGCCACCCGCATACGCCCTCTTGAAGGGAACGGTCAGGAGATTCTTTTCGAATGGGATGATCCTGAGGTGACTTTCGCTTCGGTCGTAGACGCTGCGGGTTATATTCCCATCCCTCCTTACCTTAAAAGGGATTCGGAAGCGTGTGATTCTGATGACTATCAGACGGTATATGCCCGTGTCAAAGGTTCAGTCGCGGCTCCCACCGCCGGTTTACATTTCACTCCACAACTTTTTGAGCGACTTAAGGCATCGGGAGTGGACATTGCGCCGCTCACGCTTCATGTGGGTGCCGGTACTTTTCAGCCAGTGAAGTCTGAGACAATCGGAGAGCACCCGATGCATACGGAGGTCTTCAGTGTTGATCGTGATTCGATAGAGAAACTGATCAATGCCAAAAGAGAGGGACGTAAAATAACGGCTGTCGGAACAACTTCCGTGCGCACCCTCGAGTCTCTTCCTTATATAGGAGCGCAACTGCATGCTGGAGATTTCTCTCTTCATGTTGACCAATGGAGCCCGTATGGCGATTCTGCGGTACTGCCGTCGGAAGATGCTGTGAAAGAGCTGAAGCATATTCTAAAATATATGGATGAAAAGGGGATTGAGACACTGACCGCATCCACGTCCATAATGATAGCGCCCGGTTTCAGATGGCGCATGGTGGATGTGATGGTAACTAATTTCCATCAGCCTCAGTCTACGCTGCTCCTGCTCGTTTCCTCTTTTCTTGACCGGAATCCGGAACGGAAGATGCTACAGTGGCGACATATATATAATGAGGCGCTTGATCAGGCTTATCGTTTCTTATCGTATGGAGACGCATGTCTGCTGTTTCCTATGAGCTGATGGGAAAGGTGCAGATAAACTTCGACAGGCGTAAATCTCTTGAAAAGAGGAAGGCGATACGGCTGCCACGCTCCAAGAGCATGGCGGCGAGAAGGCTTATACTCGATTTTATACGCCGATATAAGGAGGAGAGGGCTGATTTGCCGGACTGTGATGACACTCGCGAGCTCTCTGCGGCGTTGCAACAGTTGAAGGAGGGCGTGCCGGGCTCGCGATATGATCTCGGCGCGGGTGGAACCTCCCTTCGTTTCTTTATAGCCTTGGTCGCTTCGCTGGAGAATTTCGACGGGATTGTGGATTGTTCTCCGCAACTCAGATGCAGACCATTGGCTCCGCTTGTGACGGCGTTGCGTCGGGTAGGTGCCGATATAAATTATATGGAACGCGAGGGATATGCTCCTATATATATAAAAGGGAAGAAATTAAAGGGGGGTGAAGTGGAAGTTTC
>DAWBVG010000642.1:0-2857 GCA_052279865.1 Muribaculaceae bacterium | reverse complement strand
CGGAGTTGTGTATAAGAGACAGTTCTGCATCAGTGCGCCATTCAGCAGTTCTCGCCGGAATATCGGAAGCAACAAGTGTGCCATCACCTTGAGGCAATGCATAGACGTATCCTTTCCGGTCATCACGTTCAAGAAGGTATCCGTCGAGAGTATAGATGCTTTTGCAGGCAGCATTGCCTCTTTTCACAATAGTCAGTTTAGAACCATCGGGTTGTGTGACAGTCAGGGGAATTTTCAGCGCGGGCTTACCCCATGCCGTCAATCCTGCTGTCAATGCCAAACCGGCAATAAGTAAACTTTTTTTCATTGTTGTCTTAACTAAGATGATTGATTTGAATAATCAGATGTTGAAATTAAAAAGCTTGCTAATTTAACAAAAATATTTCTAAAAACATATATCATTCAACCAACTCATGTTTTTATCCATCGAAATTTACAAAAAAATCTTTGTAAAAAAAGAAGTCCGCACCCCAAATCGGATGCAGACTTCTTTAAAACGTATTTGAAAAGATTACTGATTAAGCTGAGAATTGATATAAGGATTGTAATCCTTCTCAGCACGTGGAATCTGATATCTCCAGCCATTGCCATAGGAAGGATCCCAAGAACCCTTGTAGGCATCCATAAAGTTGCCTGAAGTGGGATCACCGGCTTTCCATGAGTCGCGAGTAGCTGTGATGTTCCAACGTTTGAATGAGAACCAGGTATCACCCTCACCCCAAAGCTCCATACGACGATAGAGACGTAATTCCTCTTTCAGCTCATCACCGGAGGCAGTACAGGTATAACCGCTGATACGGTTCTTATTAAGTTCCTTCAGACATTCACGGGCTGTTGTCTCATCACCCTGCTCAAGAGCTGCCTCAGCCTCATTAAGGAGAAGTTCAGAAGCACGCATGAAGGCATGGTTGGAATCGCCAAGGTCAGCTTTGGATGACCAGAATTTAAGCTGAGCGCCAAACTGAACACGATCCTGATAACCAGCCTGTTTAAGAATAGTAAAATACTGCTGGATAACCGCATCTGACATATTAGGATTAAATCCAAGCCAGATATTAAAGGCTCCTGAATATCCCTCAGGTGTCATAGATGCAGTCCACATAGATATTGCTGCGGTCATATAAGGATCGATAAGCCACATGTTCAGGAATGCCGGACCCACAACTGATGTATCCCAGAAATCTTTCTCCTCAAAGCCATAATCCACGAACCAGTTCACTTTGTCAGGCATCCAGAAAAGATCGCAACGAACGTCTGCATCTGGATATTTGTCATACACCTGCTTGTAAAGTCGCCAGCTCATCTGACCGCCGGATGCCGACCAGTTATAGTTGGTTGAGTAACCACCGTTGCAAGAGAAGCTTGCACCCCATGAATAATAACCGTTATTTGAACGGTCGCGGTTGTTAAACCACATCCACTCATCATTAGGATCGGCAAAACCGGCAATATAGTCATCTGCACTCATGATAGGATAGTCCTGACGACCATCGTGAGCCATCTTTTGGGCAACTGCCCAGTCGTGGTTGATGAGTGCAATACGGGAGTAGATACCTCTTGCAACATCGATATCAGGCAACCATCCCTCTTTACGTTGTATTTTGGCACTTTCATAAAGTGCAATGGCATCGTCAAGATCTTTATAGATCTGACCTACCACAGTCTTATAGTCTGAAAGAGGCATCGGATCAGTGCCGGGAGTTAGACGGAGAACAACAGCGAGTTCATCACCGTTCTTGCTGTCCTCAAAACGTGGACCGTAAACCTGCATGAGTCGGACGTATGCATGTGCACGGATTGTAAGAGCCTGCGCCTTTATATTGTCTTTCTCATTCTGCTCCGCAGACACACCGTCAATCTTCGCGAGGATAGTATTAGCCTGATTGATGAGAGTGTAAGCATACATCCACGCATAAGAACCGCCGGCATCTGTATCACGAGTCATGAATGTCCAGGGCTGATACTGAGCCTGTGAACCCCAAAGCCATGTGCAAGCGAAGTCCGGACTGGGGGAATCTCCATAATATGTCTGGAAATAACCTTCTCCGTTTCCGAAACGCTCTGTCGCATCCGGATTATAAAGGATATACATGGTCTGGGCTATACCATTCATCGCTGCTTTCATTCCTTCAATTGACTCTCCGAGCTGTTCGTCTGTGATTGAATCGATCGGCGGTTCATTCAAATAGTCGGCAGAGCATGCTGTCATGCCCAGTGCAACTGCCGATATTGCCAATCCTCTAAATATCTTGTTCATAATTGTTCTGTATTATTGGTTAGAATTTCACGTTCAACTGGAATGAGAATACTCTAGCAGGAACATAATAGTTACCCTGTGAGCCACCGAATCCATACTGCGGATTCATACCTTTGCGGGCTGTTGCAGTAAACAAGTTGTCGATAGAAACTCCAAGATTGATGTTCTGCATCTTAAGTGCACTCACCCATTTTGAGGGAAGGTCATAGGAGATATTGAGGTTCTTGAACACCAGATAATTTCTGCTTGTAAGCCAACGTGAAGAACCTGCATTGTTGTTTGCAGCGTTTGCGGCATTCACCTGGGGAGTTAGAGTTGGATCAATATCCTCATTGTTTATGATATACACCGGGAATGTGCCATAATTGCCAATCTGCATTGTCTCAACAGTGTGATCTGCAACTCCCTCAGGTTTCTGAGTCCATGAATTGGCAACATCCTTATGGATAGCAGAAGGTGCATCTGTAACTCTCATAAGACTTGCATAGGTAGTATCATAAATCTTACCTCCAAGGCTATAAGTGAAGAGCATACCTACATTAATACCTTTCCAAGAGAAGTTTGTGCCGAAAGATCCATATACCTGTCTCTTATACACAT
>DAWBVG010000641.1:0-3016 GCA_052279865.1 Muribaculaceae bacterium | reverse complement strand
TAAGAAGTAAGAAGTAAGAAGTAAGAAGTGAGAAGTGAGAAGGCAGAGGTAATAGATATGAATTTCATAAACAAGATTATAGATTTTTCACTGCGCAACAGACTCATGATTCTGTTGGCGGCATTGCTGGTGATCGTGGGGGGTGTTTATTCCACTCAGAAGATGGATGTGGATGTCTTTCCCGATCTCACGGCTCCGACTGTGGTTATCATGACAGATGCCAAGGGAATGGCTTCGGAAGAGGTGGAGCGTCTGGTTACGTTCCCGATAGAGACTGCTGTCAATGGAGCTACCGATGTGCGGCGTGTTCGTTCGGCATCTCTTCAGGGAAACTCTTTTGTATGGGTTGAGTTCGACTGGGGTACTGACATATTCAAGGCGCGACAGATAGTCTCGGAGAAAATGGTGGCTCTCGGCGAATCGCTCCCGGAGGGAATCACTCCCACGCTTGCTCCGCAATCGAGCGTGATGGGAGAGATTCTTTTCATCGGTCTGCAAGCTGACACAACATCCATGATGGAGCTTCGCACGCTTGCCGATTGGGTGATTAAACCTGCTATTCTTGCCACCGGCGGTGTGTCGCAGGTAACCAATATTGGCGGGGAACTTAAGCAATATCAGATACTGGCTGATCCGCAGAAAATGGATTTCTATGGCGTGACCATGGCAGAGCTGGAAGAGGTGGGAAAATCTTTCAGTGTAAACTCCGTGGGCGGAGTGGTGCGTGATTACGGTAATGAATATGCTCTCAGGGGTATGGGAAGAACCACCGATCTCGACGAGCTGGGCAATACTCTTGTGAAAACACGTAACGGAAAACCGGTTGTGCTTTCAGATGTGGCGGAAGTGAAAACCGGGGCTGCCGTCAGAATGGGTAATGCGTCGCAGAACGGGAAGCCGGCTGTGATCCTCTCCGTTTCCAAGCAACCGAATATCAATACTCTTGAAGTTACCGAACACATTGAGGAGAATCTTGAGGCGATAAAGAAGTCGCTTCCTCCGGATGTTAAGATGGATACCCGGATTTTCAGACAGGCGGATTTCATTGAGGCATCGGTCAACAACGTTGGACGTTCGCTTATCGAAGGGGCTATATTCGCGGTGCTGATCCTGTTTGTGTTTTTAGCAAGTGTGAGAACCACTCTTATCTCGATCATAGCCATTCCTCTCTCCTTACTTGGCAGTTGCATAATTCTGCATCTCATGGGTATGAACATAAACACGATGACCCTTGGAGGAATGTGTATTGCCATCGGCTCCTTAGTGGATGATGCCATTATTGACGTGGAGAATGTGTATAAGAGACTGCGGATGAATCATATGTTGCCAAAGGAAGAGCGGCTGCCTGTGGTAAAGGTAGTTTATGAAGCATCCAAAGAGATTCGCTCTTCCATTCTCAACGCCACATTCATTATCATGGTGGCTTTCATTCCGTTGTTTTTCCTCTCAGGCATGGAAGGGAGGATGCTCAAACCTTTAGGTATCGCTTATATTGTGGCGTTATTTATGTCGCTGATTGTGGCAATGACCGTAACGCCGCTATTGTGCCGGATGATGCTTTCAGGTGACAAATATCTTTCGAAGAATGTGAAGGAAAGCTGGGTTTCGCGTAAGTTGTCGGAAATATATTTCAAATCTTTGCAATGGACGCTCGGACATGCGAAGGCTGTGGCTATCGCCACTGTTGCGGTGTTTGCCATCACCATCGGGCTTTTCATGACTATGGGCAGCAGCTTCCTTCCTGATTTCAATGAGGGCTCGGCAACAATATCCGCTGTGGCGAAACCGGGAGTGTCACTTGAGGTGAATGATGAATTGGGAAGGATGATGGAGGAGGCGCTTCTTGAAGTGCCGGAGGTGACGGCTACGGCGCGTCGCACCGGACGAGGTGAACTTGACGAGCATTCACAGGCGACGAACGGCGCAGAGATAGATGTGAGGTTTGATCTCAAGGATCGTAGCCGTGATGAGGTTTTCGATGATATGCGTGCGCGTCTTGCCAAAATTCCGGGAATCGTAGCTACCATAGGTCAGCCGTTGGGTCATCGTATAGACCATATGCTCACCGGTACGCGTGCAAGCATAGCCATCAAGATATTCGGCACGGATCTGAGCCGAATGTATATGATAGGCAATAGCATAAAGGGATATATTGATGAGATTCCCGGAGCCGTGGATGTGAGCGTGGAGCAACAAGTCGAGACCCCGCAGCTCCAGATCCGCGCAAATAGGAACGCGCTGGCTAAATACGGCATAACTATGGATGAATTTCATAAATTCGTGAGTCGTGCCTTTGCCGGAGAAAAGATTGGAGACATGTATGAGGGACAGCGGAAGTTTGACATAGTGCTGCGCCTTGACAAGAATTATACAGAAGATATTGAAGGAGTAAAAAAAGCACTTATCGATACCGGCAATGGCAGAAAGGTGCCGCTTGAGGAAGTTGCCGATATTGTCTCGACGGGTGGACCGAATTCGATATCGAGAGAGAATGTGCAGCGTAAGCTTGTGGTATCAGCCAATGTGTCGGGTCGCGATGTGGTCAGCGTGGTTGAGGATATCCGCAAGGCTGTTGACGAGAATATTAAATTGCCGGAAGGTTATCGCATAGAATATGGCGGACAGTTTGAGAGTGCCAAGAATGCTTCGCGCACGCTTTTCTTTACTACCGTGCTCGCTCTGATGGTGATTTTTCTGCTGCTCTACAGCGAATTCAAGAATGTATCGCTCGCAGCTATTGTGCTTCTCAATCTCCCCTTTGCTCTTGTGGGGGGTGTCTTGGCTGTTTATTTTACGTCGGGAGTGGTTAGCATTCCGGTGATCATAGGTTTTATTACGCTTTTCGGCATCGCAACGCGTAATGGAATCTTGCTGATATCCAAATATCAGCGATTGATGAAGGAGGGTAAGACAATTCACGAGACTGTGCTTCATGGCTCGATCGACCGTCTGAATCCTATACTTATGACGGCACTGACCTCTGCTCTTGCTCTGATTCCGCTTGTCTTCAATGGCG
>DAWBVG010000640.1:0-2477 GCA_052279865.1 Muribaculaceae bacterium | reverse complement strand
TTGCAAGCAACAGCAGCTACGATTTGTCTCTCACGTTTGAGGCGTGCCAATTCTCACCTATTCCCTATTCCCTTTTACCTTTTACTTTTTACCTATTGCCTTTTATTTTTGTTGTCGTGTCACATTTTTGTGCTACATTTGTCTTATTGATAAGTATGACATCGAAATTATTTAATGCATTAACTAATTTGTGAGTCATACTTAAAACCGAGAAAATGATGGATATCACTCCGAGAAAATATTTCACAGACAACATTCTTCCCTGCAACGCGAGAATGTATGCGGCGGCTATGGCAATCACCGGTTCGCCGGAGGATGCTGCCGATGCAGTGCAGACTGCGATGCTGCGCATCTGGGAGAATATATGCAAGGGTGTGTTTCCGGAGGCTCCAATGGCTTACTGCCTCTCGACGATACGCAATATATGTATCACTGAAACCACAAGATCTTCCAGAAAAGTCTCTCTTGATTCAACGCGAGAGATTTCTTCCGAAAAGAGCGGAGTGGAAGAGGCTTTGGAACTCAATGAGGTGACGGCAACGCTCCAATGCCTGCCGGAGAAAGAACGAAAGGCAGTTGAAATGAGTGCTTATGCAGGCAGTTCGGCTGACGACATAGCGGAAGTGCTGGGAGTCACACCCGCAAATGCGCGACAGATCCTCAGTCGCGGCAGACGCAGACTCCGTTCATTTTTTACTAAATAATTATTGCAATGGATATGGATGTAAAATATATAAAGGATCTTCTTGAAAAATTCTATGAGGGCACTTCTTCTCAGGAAGAAGATGATATCCTCTCTGAATTTTTCAATTCCGGAGAAAATATTCCGCAAGATATGGAGGCGGACCGCCGGATGTTTGCAGCTTTGAGCGATCCTTCGAAATATGCTGTGCCTCCTGCAGATCTTCAGGAAAAGATCATGGAGGCGGTTGATAATGCGCCGATTACAAGGACCGTTGCCGGCGCTTCTTTACACCGCAAACGCTTTCCCCGGATCTCAATTGCCTCTTTTGCGGCAGCCGCGGCGGTTATTGCGTTCTTTATGCTTGCTCCTTTCTCTACCGGTGTCAAGACGGATACTGTCCACGCTCCGAATCAATTGGCTTCTTCCTCTTATAGCGATACTGTTGACACGAATATAAACTTATCAGAGCCGGTTGCTGAGCCGGAGGGTAAAGAGGTTGCAGAGGATGTTGATAGTTCCACTCAGAAAAATAATTCAATCGGAAAAGGTATAAAATCTCAACCGCATCGGGAGGTTGCCAAAGCTGCGATCTCTTCCGAAACCATCCCCGAACTGACAGAAGAGGAGCAGTTGGCATTTGAAGCGGGAATGAAGGCTCTTGCTCGTGCCGGCGAACAGATGGCGTATGCTTCCGATCGCCTCGAATCAACCGATGAGAGTCTGAGAAACATCTATTCTACAATTCAGAATAAATTAAAATAAAATATTATGAAAGCTTTAAGATTTATGGTTTGTGCCATTATGGCATTATCGATATCGCTGACAGCGATGTCTCAGAGCCGGGTATTCAACAACTATCCCGACAACAAGGATATTTCAACAGTCTATATCTCCAAAGCGGCGATGCGTCTCGGACTCTCGATGGCGGGGAGTGAGTCCGACATGAAAGATATGATGAAGTGCATTAAAAATCCCGAGGGTATGGAGGTGATCACAGCATCTTCTCCAGAGGCTATTGCTATAGTAAAAAAAGATTCAAAGGTGAAAATAAAAAATCTTGGTCTTGATTTAATTTTAGATGTTAATGACGATGGAGAAAATGTGAACATATATGCCGGCAAGATGGCGGACGATGGTATTATGCGTGACCTTCTCATAGAAACCAGTGAGAATGGGGAATATACTATTGTTTATATCCGTGGAGAGATCGATGCTAATTCATTGACGAAACTATTTAATAAATAAAAAGATATGAGACACTATGTAGAAATAGCCCTCATATCCGTATGTGCAGTCATCTTTTGTTCCTGCGGAAGCTCGAGAGAATTCTCTGCCCTCGATGATTACGATAATATCGATGTGCTTCACATCCCGCAGGGTGTGGGATGGATGCTTGGTCCTATTGCTTCAATGGGCGACAAGGATGCCGGAAAGATACTGAAGGGTTTCAAAAGCGTAACCATTGTCGACTGCGAAGGAAACCGTGGAAGAAAGGAAGTAATGAGTTGTGTGAAAGATGCCATCGACAGCGACCGCAGTGAGCTTATTCTGGAAGTGCATGAGGGAAAGGAAGCTACATTCATCTATGGTCGCGTGGATGAAAAGAGTAACAAACTCAAAGACATCATGATTGTCGCTGATGAGCCTGGAGATCTAAGCGTTATCCGTGCCAAAGGCACTTTCGATATCAGCTCATTACTTAACGAGCAGACGAAGCGGCTTCCTTAAAGGCGTCCATTATGATGGTAGGCATGTTGCGGGAAAACGCTCCGAGACGATAGTCATCTTCAGC
>DAWBVG010000639.1:0-5825 GCA_052279865.1 Muribaculaceae bacterium | reverse complement strand
TCTAAAGCCTAAAACCTAAAGCCTAAAGCCTAAAACCTTAAATATCTTTTCTGTCGCACCTATCTTGCTGCGTATATATTCTCCGGCAAGATGTCCTCTCGTGCCTCGCTCTGTATCGTTGAAAAAGAGGATGTCCGCCTCTCGGTCAAAGTCAGCTTTTGAGGATATCGGTATACCTCCACCCCATTTCTCCATCTCTCGAGCTTCGATGAACTTGGAGTTGTTGGGACCGTAAATCACGGGGATATCATATACAGCAGCTTCGTTGATATTATGCAGTCCGGCACCGAATCCTCCGCCGACATACGCCACATCGCAATATGCATAGGCAGAAGAGAGCAGCCCGAAGCAATCGATTATCAGCACCTGCGCGTCAGTGACAAGCTGAGGATTCTCCTTAGCCTCACTCAAGAGCACCACTCCATTGCTGAAAAGCTTCTTCAAGGCATCAAGACGTTCGGCATCATATTCGTGAGGAGCGATAACCAGTTTCACCTTGGGATGACGGTTAAACCATTCGGAATATACAGCCTCATCTTCCTGCCAGCTGCTTCCTGCCATCATCACAACAGGGCGATCTTTATCGTTACGGCGCGTAAAACTTTCAATCAGAGGTATCGGCTTTCCGGCAGCTCGTATTTCAGACACACGATCGAAACGGGTGTCGCCGCAAACGTCGACGGCATCCACTCCGATTCCGGCAAGCAGTTGCTTGCTACGTTCATCCTGCACAAAGATGCGGGTGTACCATTTAAGCCAGAGACCATACCAGGCGCTGCGCTTCTTGAAGAAAAACTGATCCGGTCGGAAAACAGCACTTACAAGATATGTAGGCACCTGACGTTGCCAGAGTTCATGGAGATAGTTGCGCCAGAATTCATACTTAACGAATATCGCCATCTCCGGATTCACCTTGTCAAGGAATCGTTTCACTCTGCCGGGAGTGTCGAAAGGGAGATAGCAAACGCAATCGGCACCGGCATAATCCTTGCGCACCTCATATCCTGAAGGAGAGAAGAATGTAAGCAAGATTTTATAATCCGGGCGTTCACGCTTGATTTTCTCGATAATCGGACGTCCCTGCTCGAATTCTCCAAGCGACGCGGCATGAATCCATATGTATTTCGAGTAAGGGTCGATATTCTCGTCAAGCTTGCGCCATATCTCTTTCTGACCATGCGCAAGCAGACGCGCCTTCGGGTTGCGGAAGGCAGCAACGCTGACGCCTGCCCCGAATGCAGAGATAGCCCCTGAATAAAGGGGCTTCTCAAGGAGCTGTCTGCAACCTTCGGCAAGGAATCCCCTCACCTCTTTCAGACGGGGCACTCTCATTTCTCAGGTGCTGGAATTGTTTCTATGGCTTTCCGAATGCGGGCAATAACCTCACTCTTCGGCATCAACTCTGTTATATCAAACATGTGCGGTCCGCGACATGCACCGACAACCGCAAGACGGAATGCATTCATCACATTGCCCAGATGATACCCCTTCTCCGCAATCCAGTCGAGCACGATTTTCTCGGCGTTTGCCGAAGTCATGTCCTCTATGCCCTCGAGCACTCCGATAAGCTCTTCCATGATGCGGGGAGTGTCAGCGCTCCAACGTTTGCGCACATCCTTTTCGGCATACGATGTAGGAGCCACAAAGAAGAAATCAGCCTGATCCCACAGATCGGGCACCAGATTAGCGCGACTCTTGACCATACCTAAAGCGCGGGCAACATATTCGGGTGTGAAACCTTCGATTCCTTTCTCTTCGAGAATCGGAAGGAAGAGACGTGCCAATTCTTCGTCGGGAGTCTGCATGAGGTATTCATGATTGAACCAGATTCCTTTCTGATAATCGAACTTGGCACCGGCTTTTGAACAATGATCGAAAGAGAATTTGCGAATAAGTTCATCCATGCTCATAAGTTCTGAGTCATCACCGGGATTCCATCCCAAAAGGGCAAGGAAGTTGACTACAGCCTCCGGAAGATAACCTTTCTCACGATATCCAGAAGAGATCTCTCCCGAATTGGGATCATGCCACTCAAGAGGGAACACGGGGAAACCGAGTTTGTCGCCATCTCGTTTTGAAAGCTTGCCGTTGCCCACGGGCTTCAGCAGCAACGGCAGATGCACAAACTGCGGCATTGTGTCGCTCCAACCGAATGCTTCGTAAAGAAGCACATGGAGAGGGGCTGACGGCAACCACTCCTCACCGCGGATCACATGGCTAACCTCCATCAGATGGTCGTCAACGATGTTGGCGAGATGATATGTGGGGAGATCATCGGCGCTCTTATAAAGCACCTTGTCGTCAAGAATCGAAGAATTTACTGTCACCTCGCCGCGGATAAGGTCGTTAACCTTAACTTCGCGGTCGGGTTCTATTTTGAAACGCACCACATACTGGGCGCCACCGTCGATCAAAGCCTTGACCTCCTCTTCCGACATTGTCAGAGAGTTGCGCATGGAGCCACGTGTAGAGGCGTCATATTGGAAATTCGGAGTAGCAGCGCGTGCAGCCTCAAGCTCTTCGGGCGTGTCGAAAGCGATGTATGCCTTGTCCGCATCCAGAAGCACCTTTACATATTCGCGATAAATGTCACGACGTTGGCTCTGTTTGTAGGGACCATAGTTACCACCTTCGCGAACACCTTCGTCAATGCCGATGCCGAGCCACGCCAGCGATTCGTTGATGTATTCCTCAGCCCCCGGCACGAAGCGACGGGAGTCGGTGTCTTCGATACGAAGTATCATGTCGCCACCATTAGCGCGAGCGAACAGATAGTTATATAAAGCCGTGCGGACTCCGCCGATATGTAGCGGACCCGTGGGAGAGGGGGCAAAACGTACTCTTACTTTGCGTTCCATAATGTAAGTTGTCTATTCTTGTAATTAGAGCGCTTTTCATGCGCTTCCATAATGCAAAATTAATCTATTTCAGCTATTTCTCCAAATTGAATTTGGAGCCGTTCCAGCGATAATGAAGTTGCTGCCTCATAAAGCTCTTGATACGCGCGTAGTCATCCGCACTCATGAACTGACCTACAGTGAGTTGAGCGATCATGCCGGTGCCTGTCGGATCCGGTTCGTAACGCACCGTAGGAAACGGCACAAGTTCTGCCACAAGTTTCTTCGTATCCTTGTCAGGATAATCGAAAAAATCGTCAAGCGTAGCTATCTTGATATATTTGTCTCGCTTAAGTTCCTGATATGCGGAATTGAAAAAACGGAGATCCGTGTCATATGCCTGGTCTTTGTCACCGATGGTATATGCGGTCATTACCACATCTCCACTTTTCGAAGGAAGCACTTTAATGGCGATGGTAGTTACCGGCGTAAGATTTGCCTTGAGATAATCCGGAGTTACCTTATCGAGGAAAGACACCCCCTCCATTGCATTCGGAACCTTTGCGATACTGTCGGCAGCATAATAATCGAGCATGTCGAGACGACGCGAACGATCAAGAAGGTCAAGCACGGAAATCGGCATCGACACAAACGCTTCGGAGGCTGTGAGTGTATCAGCAGGCGCTTTCTCCCCCCTTGCAAACAGGGGAAGAACAACAGCCGCTATAATCAAAAATATCCTGATTCTTTTCATAAGCAATATCTTTCACAGGCAGACATCGAATCATTTTTTCATGAATATGTCGTAATTGCCATTATATTTCGGTTTCTTATCCTTCTTTTCTTTTTTTGCTTTTTTCTCTTTTTTCGAAGATTTTCCCTTATTCAGCTTTGAAGCCGCGAAATCGAGGATATAATCGTCAAACTCTTCCTGCTTCTTGCTTTTTTTAGGTTTTGATTCCTTACTTTTCTTACTTCTTCCCTCTTCCCTTTTACCTCTTACTTTACTTTTTCCCTTTTCCCTTTTCTTGTTGCCTTTGCTTTCGGCGGCGTAATCACGATCCGTAGCAATCTCAGCATGAATCTTGTCTCCAAAGAAATCAGCATGTTTCAGGGCATCGAGCACACGGTGTGCATCCGATTTACGCACATCAAAGAGGGTATATCCCGGAAGAAGGTCGATACGTCCGATCACTGGTTTTGCACCGTTCACATTCTTGTTGACCAACTCCATCAGATTGCCTGGGAAGAAACCGTTTGACTTACCGATATTGATCATCAGACGTTCATAGCCGGGTTCTGCCTCACGGCGGTCTTTATCTTTCTTTTCACGGCTGCCGCCTTCTTTACCTTTCTTCCCTTTCTCTGATTCATTGAGGTCGATGTCAGGCATATTCTGATAATATGCCAACAGACGGTTGAATTCGAGCGACAAAAGACGTTTCAAGAGGTCTTCTTCCGACAACCATTCAAGTTTCTTGCGCACACCGGGGAGATACTTGGCAATTTCGCTTTCGTTCACCTCTACCCTCTCCAGACGATCGGCAAGATTATAAAGCTGCTTTTCGATGATATGCTCCGGAGTCGGCACCTTTAGATACTCAAACTCTTTACCGATCTTCTTCTCTATCAGTTTTATCTTATGTTTCTCACGAGAATGTATAATGGCAACGGAAACACCGGTTTTGTTAGCGCGTCCCGTTCTTCCACTTCGGTGTGTATAGACAGCCACATCGTCGGGCAAGCCGAAGTTTATGACGTGGGTAAGATCGTCAACATCAAGTCCTCTGGCAGCAACATCAGTAGCGATAAGGAGCTGTGTGACATGATCGCGGAATTTCTTCATCGCCAGGTCGCGCTGAGCCTGTGAGAGGTCGCCGTGAAGACAATCGGCATTATATCCGTCGGCAATCAGTTTGTCTGCAATTTCCTGTGTCTCCTTCTTCGTGCGACAGAACACGATACCGTAAATGTTAGGACTGTTGTCAACAACGCGCTTCAAAGCCAAATATTTGTCGTGAGCCTTTACCATATAATAGATATGGCGAACGTTCTTGGCACCTTCGTTGCGGTTTCCGGCAACAAATTCCACTGCATCACGCATATACTTTTTCGCAATCTGTGCTATCTCCTTTGGCATTGTAGCGGAGAACATCAGCATCTTGCGGTCTTCAGGCACGTGTGATAGGATTTCATCTATGTCGTCAAGGAAGCCCATGTTGAGCATTTCGTCAGCCTCGTCAAGGATGACAGTGTGAACACTCTCAAGTTTCACTACACCGCGTTTGATAAGGTCGATAAGACGACCCGGGGTAGCAACAATCACCTGCACACCCTTTTCGAGAGTGCGGATCTGGCTCTCAATGCTCGAACCGCCATATACCGGAAGTATCTTGATACCCTCGGCATATTTGGAGAAATCGGCAAGATCACCGGCAATCTGAAGACACAGTTCACGAGTCGGAGCAATAATCAATGCCTGCGGCACTCGTTTATCGACATCAATACGCTGAAGCACCGGCAGACCAAAAGCTGCCGTCTTTCCTGTTCCCGTCTGCGCGAGACCAACAACATCACCCTCCTTCTCAAGAAGATGAGGTATCACCATTTCCTGTATAGGCATTGGATGCACAAAACCCATCTCAGAGATTCCGCGCAAGAATGTATCGTTGACGCCCAACTCTGCAAAAGTCTTGAGTTCCGGAGTCTCCTCCTCTACCACTTCCACAGCCTCTGGCAGGATTTCATTGTTTACCACATCCACAGCATCAGAAAACAGTTCTTTATCTAATTCTTTCTCTTTGTCAGTTTCCATAAGTAATTTCTATCTTTATTATCTATAACGCGTTTAGGATAAAAATTCCCTATTTTCCGCGATATAACCTACAAATTTACAAAAACTTTGCCACATAGCCTAAAATTGGATTTATAAATCAATTCCTCCTTTTTATCGCGAGGCTGCAGTTGCAAGCAACAGCATCTACGCTT
>DAWBVG010000638.1:0-12509 GCA_052279865.1 Muribaculaceae bacterium | reverse complement strand
TTGATGATCCGCATTGCATCAACCGGTCAGATTATGGTATGCTTGGTTTTTGGAGAAAACAATAAAGATGCCATTACATCCCTCCTACAGTCTGTGACAGATAAGTTTCCTGAAATAACATCTCTCCTATACGTAGTAAACCTAAAATTAAACGACACAATATCCGACCAGGAAATTCATTCTTTCAAAGGACCTGAATATATTGAAGAGGAGATGGAAGGACTAAAATTCCGCGTGAATGCAAAATCTTTCTATCAGACCAATTCTGCCCAGGCATATGAACTTTACAAAGTAGCACGCCGTTTTGCAGGACTTGAAAAACCTGCACCAGATACTCTGCCGCTCGTATACGATCTTTACACCGGCACCGGCACGATTGCAAATTTCGTAGCAAGAAATGCCCGTCAAGTCATTGGCATTGAATATGTTGAAGAAGCTATCGAAGATGCAAAACTGAATGCAAAGGTAAACGGACTTGACAATACCCTCTTTTATGCCGGCGATATGAAAGATATCCTCACCGACGAATTTGTCAAACATCATGGGAGACCGGATGTTATGATAATCGATCCTCCGCGTGCCGGGATGCATGAGGATGTTATAAAAGTCATCCTCAACGCTCGCCCTGCAGTAATCGTATATGTCAGTTGCAATCCTGCTACCCAGGCTCGTGATCTCGCCCTTCTCGATGGTGCATATCGCGTCACTGATGTGCAGCCGGTAGATATGTTCCCACATACACACCACGTCGAAAACGTGGTCAGACTTGAACTCCGTTAATATCATTCTCCAATCAATATCATACAGTAATGGCATAGCCCTTAATCGGAGCTATGCCATTACTGTATGAATATTTTTTATGGAGTTTCAATTAGATCTCCTCTTCAACCTCCAACTCGACTTTAAATCCCTGAAGGAATTCCATTGTCTTGGCAATATAATCTGCCATGACGACATCTTCGTCGACAAAAGGCACTACCTTCCTGTATTCTTCCATTACCCTCTCAATATAGGGAGAAGATTTGAGGGGACGACGGAAATCAATGCCCTGCGCTGCATTCATGAGTTCAACAGCGGCTATATATTTCAAGTTATCCACAATCTTATGGAGTTTCGTAGCAGCATTGGCACCCATTGACACCAGATCTTCCTGACCATTCGAACTTACTATTGAATCACATGAAGCGGGCCACGCAAACATCTTGTTTTGGCTTACCATTGATGCTGCGGCATACTGCGGAATCATAAAACCGGAATTAAGTCCGGGATGCGCTACAAGGAATGGAGGCAAACCACGCTCTCCCAATATAAGTTGCGCAACACGTCGTTCGGATATGTTCCCGAGTTCATGAAGAGCCACACCCATATAATCGAAAGCTAAGGCAAGAGGTTCACCATGGAAGTTTCCGCCTGATACAACGAGATCAAGATCCGGGAAAACAGTAGGATTATCTGTCACGGAATTGATTTCAGTGTGAAGAATGTCGGTAACATGATTCATTGCATCCTTCACAGCGCCATGCACCTGCGGAATGCAACGGAACGAATAAGGATCCTGCACATGTTCCTTCTCTCTGGCAATGATTTCGCTTCCGCGGAGCAATGAACGGAAAATTTTGCCTGTCTCAATCTGTCCTCTATGCGGACGCACTTGCTGGATACAATCGAAAAATGGCTCTATACGACCATCGAAAGCCTCAAGCGACATAGCTCCGAACAGATCGAAACAATTTACAAGGTGCCATCCGTCAATAAGAGCTTTTATACCGTTTGCACTCATAAACTGCGTTCCGTTAAGCAACGCAAGTCCCTCTTTCGACATCAGGCGGATAGGTTTCCAGCCAAATATATTCAATGCCTCAATACTCCTGATTCGCTTACCTTTATACCAAACCTCTCCTTCGCCGATAAGCGGAAGGAAAAGATTGGCAAGAGGAGCCAGGTCGCCGGAGGCTCCAAGAGAACCGCGATCGAACACGACCGGAAGAACATTATTGTTGTAAAGATCAAGTATGCGTTCCACGGTCTGCACCTGCACCCCGCTGAATCCCATCGAGAGAGCATGAGCCTTAAGTAAAAGCATCAGTTTGACAATTACATCATCAACCGGAGTACCGACACTGCATGAATGGCTCTTTACGAGATTCTCCTGTAGAGTGGAGAGTTCATCATGAGATATATGCTTGTTGCAAAGTGATCCAAAACCGGTGGTCACTCCATAAATAGGCACAGTGTTCTCGTCGGTCTTTTTATCAAGATACTCTCTGCAAGCTGCGATTCGCGCGCGACCTTCGTCAGAAAGTGTCAGATGAGTGTTGTCGTTGATAATACGTTCAATCAGATCATACGTAAGTTCCGAAGACCCGATGGCATATTGTTCTAATCTTTCCATGGTATTATTGGTTTTGTGCTACTATCCTACCTTTGCTCACAACCGTTTTCACACAGTTCATACCCACATAGTAAGGTAGCATTCTGTAATTATTAAATTCAAGGATAACGATATCTCCACTTTTTCCTGTCTCAAGAGATCCGGTTTCGGCAGCAAGATCAAGAGCCGCTGCCCCGTTAAGTGTCAAGGCTGTAATGGTCTCCTCTATTGTCATATTCATATAAATGCACGCAAGTGCTATTGTCAAAGGTATCGATCCGCTGAAGCATGATCCGGGGTTCAGATCGGTAGCCAACGCTACAGCCGCTCCCGCATTGATAAACTTACGCGCTGGAGCGAACGGTTCCTTTAAAGCGAAGGCTGTAAGCGGTAAAAGTGTTGCCACAGTTCCAGACTCAGCCATGCGTTTGATTCCTTCATCACTTACGTGAAGCAAATGGTCTGCAGACACCGCTCCCATTTCGGCTGCCAGTTCGGCACCACCAAGAGTGACGATTTCATCCGCATGGAGCTTAAGTTTAAATCCTGCATCACGCGCAGCCGTCAGGAAACGCCGTGAATCCTCAATCTCAAATACATTCTTCTCTGTGAATATATCGCAAAACTCAGCCTTACCTTTCACGGCTGGCAGCATTTCGCGAATCATCAGGTCAACATACTCCCCTGTTTTCCCTTTATATTCTCTCGGCACGGCATGTGCACCTAAAAAGGTTGAAACCACTCGCAGTTTCTGCTGAGGATCATTTGCAAGAGAATCTATGACATCAAGCATCTTGACCTCCGATTGCGTATCGAGTCCATATCCGCTCTTTGCCTCAACCGTAGTGACACCCATGTCCACCATCCTGTCAATAAACCACTGGGCTTTATCGCGTAGTGCGTCAGAAGATTCTTCGCGGGTTGCGTTAACAGTTGATTGAATACCACCACCCCGTTCCATGATACTCATATATGAATCTCCTTTAAGACGCCATTCAAATTCGTCAGGACGATATCCTCCGAAAATGAGATGAGTATGGGAATCGACAAAACCCGGCAACACTACCCTTCCTTCTGCATCAATAGTTTCATACAGATCTGAAGAATATTCTTCAGGAAGCATTGCATCCGCTCCGCAATAGGCTATTATCCCATCAGTTATGGCTATAGCCCCGTTCTCCAGAGTAAATAGTCTACCCATCTCTTCTCCGCATTTTGCATGCTTTCCGAAAGGTGTGACTATAGTTGCATTTCGAATTACCAGATTGCTCATTGTTTGGCTATTATATCATTTACAATTGCCAGAATCTCCGATTCCCGTTTGTCGGCTTTAAGAGAAATGTCATGAGCTTCAGCAAGTAGTTTATCTGCTACGGCACGGTCTTTAAGACCGGCAGCATTTATCTTTACATTCAGATATGCACCCTGCACAGCTGCTCTGGCAGCAAGAGCACCCACGCCTGCATCGCTAACTGACGCCGGATTCCCTTTTGATGCCATTGCCTCGAGGATATCAAATGTTTCGCATGCAGTTTTCATTGTTCGCAATGGAACCTCAGTAGCATAAAGTGTTGCAGCCTCCAACGCTTCTTTTCGGGCTTCCTTCTCCTCGTCTGTTTTCTTAGGCATTGCGAAGACAGCCATAATCCGGTTAAACGCATCCGTATCTTCATCAACAAGATGAATCAATGTATCCTGGAGAGTTCTTCCTTTTTCCGCAACATCGGAAAATTCTTCCCAGCGGTCATCCCAACCGGCTTTGTGTGCCGACAGATTAGCCACCATAGTGCCCAAAGCTGCCGCTAACGCTCCCATGTAAGCTGAAATCGAACCTCCTCCTGGGGCAGGAGATTCTGAAGCTGTCTCATCGGCAAAATCCCGGCAAGTCATATCCACAAGTTTCTTGCCGTTATTATCTGCCTCAAGCATATATTCGATCACCTTCTCCTTCGGATCAAACGGTTTCAGTTCATCAAGTCCCATCGATTTTACTGCAATCTTGATAATCTCACTTTCCGGAATCCCAAGAGAGCGTTGCTGTTTCCTTAGATAATGTTTACCCGCATCAATAAGCGCGCGTTTTGGCACAAGTCCGACAATTTCCGTGCCCGTCACACGAATGCCTCTTGCTGCGGCAGCCCGATTCACTTCATCAAATGCCTTATGAAGAGGAGTAACACCCATATCAGTGATATTCATTGATACCTGCGCTATTCCATATTCGTCAATAAACCACCCGATAGCTTTGGTCGATTTCAGAGTTCCCGGAATCATGATTATATTTCCTTCGGCATCTTTCACGGGCTTCCCATTAGGTTTGCCACCTTCACGTTGCGGACGCCCTTTCTCTCGAACATCAAAAGCAATGGCATTTGCCCTTCGGGTAGAAGTTGTATTGAGATTGAAGTTCACTGCTATGAGGAAATCTCTCGCACCGACGGCTGTGCAACCCGTGCGTGCAACCCCTTCATCAAATGGACGATTCCCGAAATCCGGTCCTTTGTCCTCTTTGCCCATACGTTCGGCAAGACCCTCATACTCCCCTTCACGACAGACAGCTAAATTTTTGCGTTCAGGGGTATATGCCGACGCCTCATAACAATAACATGGAATATTCAACTCTTCGGAAGCTCTGCGTGCCAGCTCTCGTGCCAGCTCTGCACACTCTTCAAGAGTTATTCCGCTCACGGGAATAAGAGGGCAAACATCTGTGGCGCCCATGCGGGGATGGGCTCCGTGATGATGACGCATGTCGATTAATTCGGCAGCTTTACGCATGCCCCTCAAGGCAGCCTCAACCACAGCCTCCGGCTCTCCGACAAAAGTAACAACTGTTCTGTTTGTTGCCTCACCCGGATCAACGTCAAGAAGTTTTACCTCTCCACCTTTCTCTATCTCTGCAGTGATAGCATTGATAATATTTTTGTCGCGTCCTTCAGAAAAATTAGGCACGCATTCTATAATTTGTTTCATGATTGTATTGTCATGTTATAATATTAGTGGATCAAGGAGTCGATCAGTGATTCATCAGCAATGAATGGTTCGGTAATCATAAAACCGTTAGCGGCTTGGGTGTCGTTCCATTCTTTCACAGTCGACATCGCATTCTCATTGCGAGCCCAACTTCTGCGGGCAACACCTCCCATAACATCCCAAAGCATGGCTTTTCGAAGGATATTGTCCACACGCTCGGAACCATCGCACACCATTCCGAATCCACCATTGATAGCTTTTCCGATCCCGACTCCCCCACCATTATGCAGCGCAACCAGACTCATGCCACGGGCGCAATTTCCGGCAAAACACTGCACAGCCATATCAGCCATCACATTGGAACCGTCTTTTATATTCGATGTCTCACGGAAAGGAGAATCTGTTCCGCTCACATCATGGTGGTCACGACCGAGCATGATAGGTCCGACTTCTCCATTACGAACCATTTCATTGAACTTCAAAGCAATCTTAAGACGCCCCATTGCATCCTGATAAAGAATACGCGCCTGTGTTCCTACCACCATAGCATTCTTCTCCGCATCGCGAATCCAGTTATAATTGTCACGATCCTGTCCTCTACGGTTTGGATCAATGCATTCCATGGCTGCATGGTCAGTTTTTATCAGATCCTCATGCTTTCCGCTGAGACATACCCAACGGAAGGGTCCATAACCATAATCGAAAAGCATCGGACCCATGATATCTTCAACATAAGAGGGCCAGATGAATCCGTCTTTCTCATCCACCCCATTTCTTGAAATCTCCTTTACCCCGGCATCATAAATTGCCTTCATAAATGAATTGCCATAATCAAAGAAATATGTTCCCCGTGAAGTAAGACTCTTTATGGCGTCATAATGACGCTTGAGTGTTTTGTCAACAAGTTGACGGAATTCCGTAGGATTGTTATGAAGTAGCTTCGTTCTTTCCTCAAACGATATACCGACAGGACAATAACCTCCTTCATATACCGCATGACAAGATGTCTGGTCGCTCAAAAGTTCTATGTTCTTGTTATGTTTCACTGCATATTCCAGCAGATCCACCACATTGCCATGATAAGCTATCGATATAGGTTCCTTGCGAGCCATAGCATCTTCGGCAAGACGGAATGCCTCTTCGATATTATTCGTAATTTCCGATACCCAGCCCTGATTCTTTCTTGTCATTATACGCGACAGATCGACCTCGGCGATTATGGCGGCTGCCCCGGCAATCTCCGCTGCCTTAGGCTGCGCGCCGCTCATGCCTCCAAGACCGGAAGAAACAAAGAGATGTCCACGAAGATCGCCATCCTGCGGGATTCCGAGTTTCATGCGTCCTGCATTCAGTAATGTATTGAAAGTACCATGCACAATACCTTGCGGACCAATGTACATCCAACCACCGGCTGTCATCTGACCGTAATTTGCGACTCCCATCTGCATGGCTTCATGCCAGTCATGCGGATTGTCGAACAAACCTACCATCATCGCATTGGTAATAATCACACGGGGAGCATCTTTTCGCGAAGGGAAAAGTCCGAGAGGATGTCCGGATTCGATTACGAGGGTCTGATCTTCTGTCAACTCTTCAAGATACTTCTTGATCAGACGATACTGCAGCCAGTTTTGACATACCTGCCCTGTCTCTCCATACGTAACAAGTTCATAGGGATAGAGAGCAATATCAAAACAAAGATTGTTGTCAATCATCACCTGAAAAGCCTTCCCTTCTGTGCATTTACCTTTATATTCATCAATCGGTTTTGCCTTTAGATCACCTTCCGGTCTGAAACGATATGCATAGATACGACCGCGTGTACGCAATTCCTCAAGAAATTCCGGTGCTGCCTTTTCATGCAATTCAGGCGGAAGATAGCGGAGAGCGTTCTTAAGAGCGGTTTTTGTCTTTTCAGGAGAGAGTGTGTATCCCCTGTCGGGAGCCCTTCGGATACCCTCTTTAAAAGAAGGCATCTCAGGCCATTCGGCATCGAGAAGTATTCTGTTGTTATCCATTGTATATTTTTTATTCATATTTTTTACAAAATTAAGAACTATTCCCAATCTTACAAATTTATTTTAAATATTATAGAGCATAAATATTTTCTCACATCGTCGCTGCTGTTGCTTGCAACTTCAGCACAAGCAAAAAATAAAATTCCTCTTTCTTGTCGCGTAGCTGCAGTTGCAAGCAACAGAGCTACTTGCCAACAACGTAATCATATACGCAGCGCGAGATACCGGCAATTATTGCCGAGGCTTCCTTCTCACTTCCGTTGAAATCACGGATAAAAACGGCAAGGCTGTAATCACGACCATCCGGAAGACGGAAATATCCCACATCATTATGCGCTATCAATTCTCCTGCCGCATTCCGAAATCCGCTTCCGGTTTTATGTGCGAATACCATTCCTTTCGTATCAGATATTGCTGCCCCGAGACGGTCTTGCCCGGTGGTAACGGCTGACAACGCCGTTTTTATGGAATTCCGAGCGGCAGGAGATAACATATCTGATGTGAAAAGTTGTCTTATCAGCAGGCTTGCAGAAAGAGGAGATGTATAATTTTGATAACTAAGGTTATGATCCTGCTTCATTTCCGCCTCCGAATAACTAATGTTAAACGTTGTGTCTTTTGCAATTGATTTTACAAAATTCTCGGTTTCTTTCGGAGATACAATATAGCGGAAAAGCAGATTGCTTGCATTGTTATCACTTGAAGTAAGTGCATATTCCACCAACTCGCCAATGCTTATATCAAAATCCTTTTCTCCATACTTTTTTAACATCGGACTCCATGTATTCCTGTCAAGTTCTTTCTCGTGAATAGTAATTATACTGTCAAAGCCCACACCCCTATTATTCAATTCATTTGCCACTGCTAATGACTGATGAAGCTTAAACACACTCATCATTGGATAATAGATTCCATTATTGATAGTTATCGTGTCTTCCTCGCTCACAAACGCGATTCCGACAGCACCCGGAACCGTATCAGTCAGCGCAAATAATTGATCTTTTAATGACGGAGTTGTTTTTTGCGAATCATTATGACATGAAGAACATAAGAGTAAAAACGAAGTCAAACTGTAAAGGATTATCTTTTTCATTACTATAGGTGTTTTAATCATTGTTGTTTTAATCACAAAATTAATCATTTTAATTTAAGTTTCGCGCCCCTTAAAACTTAAAGTTTAAATGTTTAGAGTGTGTATGATACAAATAAAGGTGAAGAAACATGATTCCTCACCTTCTAATTACCAATAATTTATTTCATATCATCCGCCACCCAAGGCATGATAAAGTTTTATCATACCTTGAATTTTATCGAACTTTTCTTGTATCTCATTTAACTGAGCAGAGAGAAGAGTCTGCTGAGCTGTCAGCACTTCAAGATAACTGCTGTCTTCGCTATATGTCATCAACAATCGCGTGCTTTTTACAGCCTCTTCCAAAGCAGCAATCTGCTTAGAGCTTATTTCCAGTCTTTCATTCGCATTCTGCCATTGCGCCAAGGCTTCATTAACTTCTCCGCCAGCTTCCAATAATTTTTGTTGAAACTCAGTCAGAGCTTCTTCCTGTCGGGCTTTGGCAATTTTTAAGTTTGCAATATTGCGTCCCCTGTTAAATAATGGTTGCACCAATGAACCTATAGCGTTAAGCAACCAGTTTCCGGGATTTGCGATCCCCGCACCACTATTGTTTGTCCATCCAATTGTGCCGCTTAAAGTCAACAAAGGATAAAATGCTGCGCGGGCAACATTCGTTGAATAATATGCTGCCTGCAAAGCATATTCCGTCTGACGTATATCTGGACGATTTGCCAAAAGCTGAAGAGGCACACCGACCGCAATGCTTTCCTTGAATATCTGTGATTTCAAATCATTCCTTTCTATAGTCCGGGGCGTCCAACCTAACAAAGAACATAATGAAATTTCCGTTGTCTTTATTTGATGAGAGAGAGACAATATGGAATTCTCTACCTCAAGACGACTTGCCTTCGCCTGCGCCACGGATGCCTCATGCGCTTCTCCTACGCTTTTACGAACCTCAAGAGTCCGAACAATCTCATCCCAGGCACTTAGCGATTGCCGGGAGATACTGATTTGCCCGTCAAGAACCAGTAGATTATAATAACTATTAGCTATAGTTGCAATCAGCTGAGTTGAGACAGCCTGATAATAACTTTGCTGTTGCTGCAAAGATGCAAAAGCACCTCTTTTTTCGTTAGTGATTCGCCCGGCTATGTCAATTTCCCAATCTGCAGACAATCCCAAAGAATAGGTTTTAACATTATTCTCACTGCCAAACTTACTGATACCTCCTTGTGGATTCAATGAAACGCCGGGCAGATATGCAAGACGTGCCGCAGAAAGAGTCGCTTCTGCTTCTTTAATACGCAGCGATGCGATTTTGAGATCTGAGTTGTTGGTCAAACCGGTGTCAATAAGTGCCTGCAATTTACTATCCCTAAAGAATTCACGCCATGGAATCGATGCAATTGTTACAGTATCTTCTGTCAATACACCTTCTCCAAATAAATTTTCAGTGCTGATCGTTTCGGGCATAGAATATTTACGATATGTAGAACAACTACACCCAATGCATATCAGCATAAGAGTAATTATAATCTGTTTCATTCTCCTTTTCTCTTTTTCTGAATTTTTATATCCTCTATTTCTGCCTCTATCTGAAGATCGGGCATCTTTTCCACACCAAATTGCAAAGGTTTGATTTTCTCTTGAAGTGACTGGAAAACAATAAACATAGCTGGAACAAAAAACAATAATGCCAACGCTCCTATCAGCAAACCTCCTACCACACCTGAACCTAACGAACTGTTACCATTGGCTCCTGCACCGGTTGAGAACATGAGAGGTAACAAACCGAATATCATTGCCAATACAGTCATAAGGATAGGACGGAAACGCGCTTTTGCAGCACCCACTGCAGATTGTATCAAAGACATACCTGCCTTTCTGCGATCAACAGCATAACCTGTGACAAGAATAGCAGTTTTGGCAAGCAAACCGATAAGCATTATAAGTCCAGTTTGAAGATATATATTGTTTTCAAGTCCCATCAATTTAGCAAACATGAAGCTTCCCATCAGTCCGAAAGGAACCGACAACAATACTGAAAAAGGAACAAGGAAACTTTCATAAAGTCCGCAAAGAATAAGATATACGAATACAAAACAGAACAAGAATATCAGCACCGTATTGCTTGACGTTTCACTTTCTTCACGTGATAAACCTGAAAACTCATAACTATAGCCTTTCGGTAAAACTTCATCAGCTGTTTCCCGCACAGCCTTGATTGCATCGCCTGAGCTGTATCCGGGAGCTGCTTCACCATTTATACCCATCGAACTGTAAAGATTGAATCGGCTCACGGATTCCGGACCATAATCTTTTGCAATTGTCACAAAATTACTTAACGGCGCCATACCATTGGGAGTGCGCGTCAATATTCTGTCGAGAGATTCAACATCCACCCTATAATCAGGGGATGCCTGAACCATGACACGATATAATTTCGAAAATCTATTAAAGTTTGACACGTAAGCCCCACTGTAATATCCGGAAAGCGTTTCGAGCACAGCATCAGCGGTGATTCCGGCTCTTTCACATTTTACAGGATCAACCTCTACGGTGTATTGCGGGAACGCAACATTGAAGGTGGAATAGGCTGATGATATCTCCGGACGTTCCTGAAGAGCACTTATCAGCCTTTGTCCTACAGAATATAATGAATCAGCGCGTCCTCCGGCTTGATCTTGCAAGTTTATTTCAAAACCGCTGCTGACTCCATATCCATCAATAAGAGGCGGAAGAAATGCAAATACAGTAACATCCGGAATGTCCATTCCTATGGCATTTATTTTATCAACCACGCTTTGTGCATCACCTCCGTCATGCTTGCGGTCTGCCCAGTTATGAAGTTTTACTATCAACATTCCACTCGAAGGACCGGCACCGCCAATAAGACCATATCCTACAGTTTCACTATAAAACTCAATTTCAGGAATGCTGTCAATCCGTTGTTCTATCTGCTTCATGATTTCATTAGTCCGCGCAACGGAAGACCCGGGAGGAGTGGTGATATTAACCATAATTGAACCCGTATCCTCATCCGGAACAAGTCCGGTCTTCGTGGTATTCATGAAAAATACAAGCAGCACTATTGAAACCGCAAATGCAATCCACATCACCGGTTTATGGCGCACAAAGAATATCACGCCCCTCACATATCTCTGTGTAAGATATGTAAACGCTGAATTGAACCCGATCCTGTATCGTTCGGCAAATCCTTTCTTTGCACCTCCTTCTTTATGTGGTTTCAACATTATGGCACATAATGCTGGAGACAACGTGAGTGCGTTCACAGCTGAAATACTCACCGCGGCAGCCATAGTCAAACCGAATTGAGTATAGAATGTGCCCGAAGTTCCACCCATCATTGATACCGGTAGGAAAACCGCCATGAAAACCAATGTAGTGGTAATGATGGCGGATGTAATGCTTTTCATCGCATCATTTGTAGCCATAAACGGTGATTTATAACCGATATCGAATCTCGCCTCAACCGCCTCGACCACAATAATTGCATCATCCACAACAATTCCAATTGCAAGCACAAGAGCAAAAAGCGTAAGGAGATTTATTGAAAAACCTATCAGCGACATAACAATGAATGTACCTACAAGAGACACTATAATGGAGATCGCAGGTATAATCACCGATTTCACATCCTGAAGAAAGATGAACACTATAAGCACAACCAGGAAAAACGCTTCGAAAAGTGTCTTGATCACCTGATGCATTGAAGCATCCAAAAAGTCTTTGGTAGAAAAGACATCTCCAAATTCCACCCCCTTCGGTAGGTTTTGCGACATCCTGTCTATCTCCTTGTCAATCGTATTTATTACTTCTGTAGCGTTTGAGCCTGCTGTCTGATAGACCATAAACAGGGCTCCCGGATGACCATTCGTCTGGCTGCGATAGTTGTATGCCTCATCTCCAAGTTCAATTTCTGCAATCTCTTTCAACCTCAGCACCTCTCCGGAAGGGAGGGATATAATTACAATGACTCCAAAATCTTCAGGAGTGGAAAGTCTTCCCATATATATCATGGTCTTTTGAAAGACTACTTCAAAGATTA
>DAWBVG010000637.1:0-8706 GCA_052279865.1 Muribaculaceae bacterium | reverse complement strand
AATGTATGGTTTCCGGGAACCGAGGGGGCGGATGCTATTTGCGATGTCATCTTCGGAGACAAGTCGCCATGCGGACGTCTCACAGTCAGTATGCCGCAACATGTAGGACAGGAACCTCTTTATTACAACCAATTGCCCACCGGACGCCCCGTAGGAGAAGGAGCGGATAAATTTGTTCTTTGGAAATCCAATTATCTTGATGTCCGCAATGATGCGCTTTTCCCATTTGGCTATGGATTGAGCTATACTTCTTTCAATTATGGGGAAATGAATGTAGACACAGATGAGGATAGTGTAACGGTAAGTGTAGATGTTACAAACTCCGGAGACTGTGACGGATACGAAGTAGTGCAGTGTTATATCCACGATATTGCCTGTCGTTATTCGCGTCCGATAAAAGAGCTGAAAGGTTTTGAGAGAGTATTTCTCAAAAAGGGTGAAACCCAAAAGATTCACATCAAATTGAACAAGGAGGATCTCAGTTTCTACGATTCGGAGGGTAATCTGATTTTCGAACCTGGGGAATTTGACATAATGATCGGTGCAAATTCAAGAGATCTTCAATCAAAACGAATCTTAATGAAATAAGTAAAAATTATGAAGAGATTATTCGGATTAGTGATACTCTTAACGGTTTTGAGCAGCATTTGTCATGCTCAGGATTACCGCGGCAATGAACCTCAATCCGTCAACTACCTTCAGGGGAAAGTCCTGTCGGTAGTTGGCGACAGCGAAGCTGCCGGAGACAAAAACGGGATAAAAGATACGTACGTCTATTATATTGCCGAAAGAAACTGCATGAAGGTTAACAATCTTGCTCTCAATGGTCAGAAGTTGTGCAATGCCATAGAAGGTAAGGACTGGCCTGCCTTGATCGACTACTACCGAAATATCCCAGAAGAGTCAGACTATATTCTGGTGCACATCGGATATAATGATGACTTCAATCCGTATGAATGCAACGAATCCTGTGATTCGCTATCATTCAAGGGAGCTTTCAATCATTTGATCAAGGGGCTCACGGAAACATATCCAAATGCCAGAATCGGTGTAATATGCCCGTACCATTTCAACGGAGAGCCATCTCGCAAGGACCGGGCTGAATGGATGAAACAACGTTGCAATCAACTGCACGTTCAATGTATCGACGGATGCGCCGCTTCAGGTCTTGACTGGAATAATCCCAATCAGAAGGATTTTTTCCGTGATGAAGTTCATCTTTCAATCAAAGGTCATAAACGAATGTCTTACATATATGAGCAATTTTTAAGAGGGTTATGATGAACAGGCAATTTATCCGACTGATGCTCTTAGGTGTTCCATTCGCAATGTCTTCAAACATATGTGAAGCAGAGAAAACAGTTAAACTGCTGCTCGGCGACGAACACGTAATCGTACGGGGTATCCGTCCGGAGGAACATTTGTGGGGACCTTATCAGTTTCCTCGTCCATTTAAGGATGGCTCACGGCTGTTGGTATCCGTGCATGTGGAAAGCGATGACATTGAATCGTATGGCAGCACAAGCCGTTGGTTTGAAAGCACTGACAGAGGACACACCTGGAAAGAAGTGAGCCCCAAGGTAGATGCAGAATGCGGCTTGCGACTCCCTAACGGAGACAGGCTATATTTCCCGCCTCAGTCGGGAATTGATGTGAGCAACTATAAAATGACTCCGATAGAGTTCTATACGCCTGATTACGATTTCAGCGCAAAATCCGATTCCCTGACACTTCCCATTCCTGACGGCATCACCTACTGGATGTGGAACACAGAGATACGTGCTTACGATGCAGACAGACTTCCGGAACCACTTTGCAAAAAGGAATGGACTGCTCTCCGCATTCCATCCGGCTCAGATCAACCTGTGATTGAAAATGTGAAAATAGAATGGCCTCGACTCACAAAAGTTGTGCATACACAGGGAGGCAAATCAGTAATGAAAGGTGTATTTCCACGAGGAAATGCCAAAATCGGACCGGATGGAGCCATATGGGTTAGCGCATTCTCCGGAGAGGGTCATATAAACCCTGAAAACGGACAATACAGTCCTTATTATTCAGCAGAATTGTTTCGTTCAGACGACATGGGGCACTCCTTTAAACTCCATAGTCATATGGAATACCCTGCCAATGGTAATGAGTATCCCTATTTAAGCGGAGGTTTTTCGGATAGTGATTTCGAATGGATGCCGGACGGCTCTATGGTTTGGTTTTTCAGATCCAACTGGTTTGCCAGCACGGGAGAAGAATGGTCGCCTATGTATATGTCTCGATCAACCGATATGGGAAAGACATGGAGCAAACCGGAACGTTTTTCTAAGTTGGGAACACTACCACGTTTATGTCCTCTTGAATGCGGAACTACCTTGTTATGCTACGCTCGACCGGGCACCTTTGTGCAGGCGACAGTTAATGACAGCGGCACTTCCTGGACCACTCCTCTTGAAATAATGACTCCTGACGACCGCTCTTCTCTCGGTAATATAAAAGTGAAAGGCAAGCCTAATTTCCATCAGTGGACAGGATCCTGCAATAACCCTGAATTGATTGCGATAGATGATAACACTGCATTGATTTTCTATAGCGATTTCTATTATCCCGATGAGCATGGCGTCAAGCGCAAAACCATCCTTTGCAGGGAAATCAAAGTAGAAATCATTGATTAACATCAGCGCAAATATCATTTGCGGCTAAAAATCCGTTAATTAACAGGATACGCATTGTAGCGTGTCCTGTTAATATTTTGTGCAAATGAGAGCAACGATTATCTTCATATTATTTTTCTTTTCATGCGTTTTGGGTATGGCGGAGGTTTCTACACCGTTCGAGGCTATACGTCAGCACCGCGAGTGGATGAGTAAAAACACTCCCAAACCGGAAACACTCTCCGACGAGGAGCTTATGCTTCATGCGCAGCAGATAATCGATCTGCGCCTTCAGGAACCGGAAGCATTCGATATCCTTGTGGCTGCCTCGAAAAAAGTGCCGGAAGTGGAAGCCTACATCAACTGGACTGCAACCCTCGACTGCGACACCCTCTTCCATCGCAAGCGCGATGCTTTCCGCGGCATGGCGGATTTCCTTGACACCATGCATCCCGACTGTTATGCCGCCCGCAAGATCAGATTGGGTTGGCTTGGAGTAGAGTGCATATATCGCAATGTTATTCCCGACTTCGATAAGCTTATAAAAGAACAGGAGAAGATATCCAGTAGAACCTCCGGAAAAAAAGAAAGAGCTTTGCTTCTATTGATGCGCATGGGTAAATTCCAATGCCGAGCCTCCCTTGAACAGGTCGACAATCCGCTTCATTATCCAGAGATGTGGGAGATTGAGGATGAGGTACTGAAGCTTTACCCCATCGCTTCCACTGATATTGATGCCGACCGTATCGATCTTTACATAGAAATCGCAGCAATGAAAAGCATGCCTCAAACCGACAGTAATGTTCGTCTTATGCTGGAAGAAGACCGGGATCCTTTCGATGACCGCACGATGTATCAATATACCGGGAAATATCGCGATTATCAATGTAATTCAGGCTACTATCTTGAAAAGGCACTTGATCTGAGTTCGGAATTATATGGTGAATTTCATCCTGCTACTGCCACTGTATCCTTTTTACTCACTCAATTCAAAGTACACAACACCACAATTGATGAAGATATTGCAAACGATGTTCGAAATCTTAACGACTATTTTTCTCTCTATCACCCATCACGCTCCCTGGAAGCCAAAACTGTAAGGATTCTCAAAGCTCGTGCCGATCAAATCCTAACCTGGAATGCCAACATTGATTCCGATATTTCAGATATTCTTTATGTAACGGGTCTAACTTATGGAAATGACAATACCTATTATCTCAATACACTCTCCATCATAACCACTTTCCAGATTTTTACCAGTCCGGATTATAAATCTTGTCTCGATAATTACGAGAATCAATGTAAAAGTATATGTAAGGACATCCTCCTTCAATCCTACTGGATGTCTTATAATTGCGCAACCATGAAAGACCGAGATCCGGAAGAGGGTGCAAGAAGAATGGCAATTCTTAAAGATAATTATCTTAAATATCACGATGGGTCAGCCATATCTGTGACCTTGGGCAACGAGCTCGCGGATTTCTATAATCTTTCGGCTTACGACCCAGTTACATCTTCTGAAATTCATAAAACACTAATTCAGGATGTCGAGAGACTTTATGGACGTCCGTCTGCAATGTATTATCAGGAAGCCCTCATAAGCCATATGGTGTCAAATAATGGAAAAAATGCTGTCGAAATAAATAGCCTGAATAATCTCATAAAAGAGGTAAAAAAAGAACACTTCACCGGTAAGAATTTAATTCTACGACGTATGCTGTCTCAAAAAAGCACATATTACTTAATTTATGGAGAATATGGGAAAGCACATGATGCTTATTTAGACCTTTATTCTGTTACGCCAAATAAAAAAGATATTCTTCTTGAACGAATACAAGATGCACAGTGCAGGGTACTGGCGAATATTAATCGAAATAACCTCGATACATTTGTTGAAAAATTAGAAAAAGAAATAAATGATGAGAATCATAATTATTTACCCCCTACTGTTTTAGTAGGAATGGGAATTTATTACAATCTTGTCAACCGCCCCAAAGATGCCCTTGCGATGTTTGAAAAAGCTATGGATGCCCACAATTATCAGACTAACGGAACTTTTGATGACGAGTATCTTGACATCTCACAGCAACTGGCATCATTATATGAACTGACAGGCGATAGAGTGGCTGCCGCACGTTTGATTACTAAGGACCGAGAATTAATACGCAACTCACATCTGCTTACTCCGAGTCCACAAATAGTCAATTATGTTATTGATGGATATTACAGAGCTATCAGCAATAATGATTTTAATTCTGCTTTTCTATATCTTTCAACTGCTTGGAATCTTATAGACAGAATGGTAACCTCTTCCGGGAAATCCGATTATATCCTTTATACATCTGGAATAACAATATGTCAAGCTCTCACACATTTAGCATATAAAATTAAAGACAGTATTAAAGAGGCAAAAGAAAGCATGGGAGAGGAAGATTTCGCTGAATACTCATCTGCATTAACTCTTCTTAATGATAAGTTTATGGAGTTTTTTCCTATTATCCGAGATGAAATGTTAGAGATGGAAGAAAGATTCCCATCTATTGATCATGATTACAAAACAAATCCATATTATCTCTCTCTTCTGAAAGCATTAGGAATATATTATGTGGCATGTGAGCTGGATCTTAACAAAGCAGAAATGTATATGCAAAAAGCGCTTGCCATTTCAAACAATCCAGTTGATAAACGTGGCGTTTGCTTTGATCTCGCAGGAATACTTAACAATGCCGGAGATTCTAACCGCAGCAAGCATTACATGGATATGGCATACGACCTCACTGAAAAAAACATTGAAAGCATGAGTATGGGAGATAAAGCCGGACTTATGGCATATAGATTCAATTCAGCAATGGAATCCGGCGATATCCCAACCGCCTCTAAGCTTGCAAAAGAGATATATTCCGAAAATCGCAAAATACTTGACCGCAATTTCCAGCTCATGTCTTCAACAGAACAAGATCAGTTCTTTAATTCTTTCGGAGACCCGGCGTGGGCTCTCACATCCGTGCTTGAAAAAGAGCCGGAGAAATTTGCGTCGGATGCATATAATGCAATTGTTTATCGCACAGGAATGCAATTACGTTCTCAGCAAGAGTTGCGCAAAATAATCAGCACAAGCAACAAGCCGGAAATCCGGGCGCTTGCCGATTCAATAGCCATGCTTCATGCTCAAAGGAAACAGATCTCCATCACCCCTGAAATGTGGGGTACTCAAGAAGGAACAGAACTCAACTATCGCTCTGCCAGAATTTCATTTACGTTGGAGCATCTCGAAATGCAACTCCTCGACCTTACCGCTGACATCCGCGAGAAAAACAATCCTGATATTACATGGCAGATGGTACGGGATGCGTTGAAGCCTTCACAGGCTGCCGTTGAATTTCTTTTCTCCCAATCTCATATAATGGCTTTGGTTTTGACGCCCGGATGTGATACGCCACGGGCTGTAACGTTATGCAAATGGAAAGATCTCTCTGACGCTCTTGATGGGCTTAAAACAAAAAACTCAGCATCTCTCGCAAAACGATTATACCGGTCGCAATCTTCTGTCAATCTCTACTCAATGCTGTGGCAGCCGCTAGAGTCTGTGTTGGAATCCTCCAAGACTGTCTATTTCAACGCTCCGGGTATTCTACATTCGATAGCTTTCAATGCCATCGAAATGCCCGACGGCAATTATCTCATTGACAAATATGACCTGCGCCAACTTACCACCACGGCTCAAATCACTTTCCCATCAGATGAACGGGCTCCACAATCTGCCGGACTACTTGGTGATGTGATTTTTGATCCGTCACAAGCTAAAATTGCAGGAATCATACCTGAAACCACAGGAGAAAGGGCAATCGAAGATGACTACTCTCTCGAGGAGTTCGACAACCGTGGTGTTGCACGCCAGTATTTCCGTTATCTCCCTTTCACCGGTAAGGAGCTGAAGGAAATCTCATCCACGTTCGGACAGCAGAAGGTAAAGATGATTATACGTGAGAATGCCACCGAGGGTGAATTGCGCAATCTCTGCGCCACATCACCTGAAGTGCTCCATCTCGCCACCCACGGCTTCTTCATCTCATCCGAGCAGGACGCACTTCACGTGCCTTTCATGAAACGCTATTCCTCGCAGGTAGGATCGGCAATGCAACGATCCGGTGTGGCGCTCGCCAACGCGGAAGCCACTTGGAAAGGGAGCGAAGAATTACCTGAAAACAATGACGGCATTCTCACCGCCAATGAAGTGTCGAATCTCAACCTTAAGAATACTCGGTTGGTTACACTTTCGGCTTGCGAGACAGCCCTGGGCGCATATAATTTCGAGGGAATACACGGTCTGACAAGAGGTTTCAAGCAGGCAGGAGCCAAGTCGCTATTAGTAAGCCTGTGGAGCGTCAACGACCAATCTACAGCCACTTTCATGACTGAATTTTACCGTCACTGGATAGAAAACGGCGACAGACATGCCGCTTATCGCAGTGCTGTCGCCGCCGTTCGTAAACAATATCCGTCACCCTTCTATTGGGCTCCGTTCATTCTGCTGGATTGATCGGGATTATTTGGCAGTTTCCGTAGTTTCAGCCGGACGAGTAAAGCCATCCTTCTCGCAGCGTTTTGTCATCGCCTTGATGCGGGCTTCAGTTTCGGGGTGAGAAGAGAACATTTTGTCCATGTAGCTCATCTTGGCACCCCCATCCTGCTCCATTTTCTGGAACTTCTCGAAAGCCATCACCATTCCCCAAGGATTGCGACCTTTCGACACGAGGAAATCGTAGCCGCAATTGTCAGCCTCCTTCTCCTGTTTCTGAGAGAACTTGGCACCGATCAGAGTCTCACCCAACGCACCGAGCTGTGAATCTGTCAGCACAGCCACTTTGCTGCTTGCTGCACCTGCAGCATCCTTCAGCGCACCTGTGAGCAACTGCTGGCGGAATGCGTTTTTAGAATGATGCTTCATCACATGACCGATCTCATGACCGATAATGCCCATAAGTTCGTCATCGCTCATAATGTCCATAAGAGAAGAGAAAACGCGTACGCTGCCGTCAGGACATGCAAACGCATTGACATCGATTACGTGATACACCTTGAAATTCAATGGTATTCCATCTGCATCGGTGATTCCCTCGGTTAGTTTACGAAGTCTTTGGGTGTAGGGGTTGTCTTCCGGGAGCACAGGATTGTGTTTATCCATCCAGTCTACCGATTCTTTCACATATGCAGCCATCTGCGCATCGGTGAGAGTTGCAGCCTGAACAGCTTTTGTACCCGCGCTTACAGCCTTTTTGAGATTAAACTGAGCCGAAACCGGCATTGCACAACACAGCATAAACAACGCCATGAACAATTTTATCGTCAATTTTTTCATCACAAAAAATTTTTATAATTTTGGTTTGATTTTAGTTTAAATCTGATTTACGCAGTGCAAATTTAAGATAAGTTAAAAACATGAGCAAACTTTCTGGCAGAAATATCGGCAGGGGGATAGTTGCCGGATTCCTTATATTACTAATGCTTGCGGCTTATGGCGCAGCTATCACACTACATAGCAGAACACTGATATCCTGGTGGATACCACTTCTGATTGCATTCTGTCTTGCAGTGCTAACAGGAATCGCGATGTGGAAATCATGGCGTTGGCTCACTGATTCCGGTTCATTTATTCTGAACTACATTTGCCACGTTGTCTTTTCCTGTGGAATATTTCTCACGGCAATCTACGGACTCAACTTCTGGTTTTCCCACGAAGACACAGCAAAAACGCAACAAGTCGTAATAGAGCGTAAATATACAAAAACGCGCCATCACCGGAAGCGCGTCTCACGTCGCGTCTATACTCAAGGCGCTCCCTACTATGTGTATTATTTCAGATTAAGGTTTGAAGACGGCACGGAGAAAGATATCAACGTTCAGCGAGAACGCTACAACCGCACCCGATACGGCTCCACCATCACCCTCTCCACCCAGACCGGACTATTCGGCATCCCCGTCATCAAACCTTACAATTCCCTCTAACCCTCCTACCCTCTGAACCTACCTACCCTCTCTCCCCATCCACATCTCTCCCTAT
>DAWBVG010000636.1:0-1808 GCA_052279865.1 Muribaculaceae bacterium | reverse complement strand
GTCGCACCTATTGCAATACGATCTGTCCGGTCGGTACTCTTCTCGGATTGCTTTCCAAATATTCGGTATTCCGTCCGATTATCGATACCTCGAAGTGCAACAGTTGCGGACTCTGCGCAAGAAATTGCAAAGCGGCTTGCATCAACAGCAAAGAACATAAGATTGATTATTCGCGTTGCGTCACCTGTTTCGATTGTATAAATAAATGTCATAAAGGTGCAATTTCCTACACATTTAGAAAACCAAAAGTTAAGAATGATGGGAATGAAACATCAGAAAATAGGGTAGATGAATCGCGCCGTCAGTTCCTGACTGTGACAGCAGCAATCGCGACAACTGCTGCGATCAATGCTCAGGATAAGACCGTGGATGGCGGACTCGCTGTGATCGAGGATAAGAAGAAGCCAAACCGGAAGACACGGATTGTGCCACCGGGTGCCAAGAGTATCAAGAACCTTACGGAGCATTGCACGGCGTGTCAGCTTTGCGTGGCATCTTGTCCTAACGGAGTTTTGCGTCCGTCGTCTGATCTCGCTACTCTGATGCAGCCTGAGTCTTCATACGAGAGAGGTTATTGTCGCCCGGAATGCACACGCTGTTCGGAAGTTTGTCCGGCAGGTGCAATCATAAAGATCGACAGGGCTGAGAAATCATCAATACAGATCGGTCATGCGGTGTGGGTGAAAGAGAACTGTGTGCCATTGACGGATGGTGTTGAGTGCGGTAACTGTGCGCGTCACTGTCCAGTCGGAGCTATTACAATGGTCGCATCGGATCCGAATAATGAGAACTCGGTGAAAATACCGGTGGTGAATACCGAGCGGTGTATCGGTTGCGGTGCCTGTGAGAATCTTTGCCCGTCGCGTCCATTCAGTGCGATATATGTGGAGGGAAACGAGAGACACCATGCTGTGTAAGAGGCGTTAGGTTTTAGGCATTAGGGATTAGACATTAAACATTAGAAAGAATATGAGCAATATAAATCGTCGAGACTTTTTGAAACGCCTGGGGCTGGGAGCTTCCGTAACGGGACTTGCCCTCACGGGATGCAGCACTGCCGGGAAGAAAATATCTGCCTCCGGAACTGCTACCGGTGAGATTCCTGAGGATCAAATGACTTACCGCACTAATCCTAAAACAGGAGAAAAGGTTTCTCTCCTGGGTTACGGATGTATGCGCTGGCCCACGCTTTCAGGAGAAAGCGGCAGGGATGCAACTGATGAACTTGATCAAGATGCGATCAATGATCTTGTCGACACCGCCCTGAAGCATGGAGTAAACTATTTCGATACGTCACCTGCCTATTGCAAGGGTCGTTCGGAGCATGCCACGGGTATTGCGCTGAGTCATCATCCCCGCGACAGTTATTTCATCGCAACCAAGCTTTCGAATTTTGCACCGTCAACATGGAGTCGCGAGGCTTCGCTGGATATCTATCGCAATTCACTGAAAGAATTGCAGACAGATTATATCGACTACATGCTTCTGCATGGTGTCGGAATGGGCAGCGGTATGGAGGAGTTCGAAAAGCGATATATCGACAATGGCGTGCTCGATTTCCTGATGAAAGAGCGGGAAGCGGGACGAATCCGCAATCTCGGGTTCTCATATCACGGGGATGTGGCGGTGTTCGATTATCTCCTTTCCAAACATGATGAATATAAATGGGATTTCGTGCAGATACAGCTTAACTATGTCGACTGGAAGCATGCCAAGGAGGTGAACGAACGCAATACCAATGCCGAATATCTTTACGGTGAACTTGCGAAGCGCAATATTCCGGCGATAATCATGGAGCCGCTATTGGG
>DAWBVG010000635.1:0-6380 GCA_052279865.1 Muribaculaceae bacterium | reverse complement strand
CTCAAGACCCGTATTACAAGTTGCAATACCTTGGTAACGAGCAGCCCAGAAATTACCAATAATGCCATTGTTAGGTGCAGTAGGATAGAAATGGCTCACCTCTCTGTAACCGTCTTCCTGCGATGTGTTGCCATCCCATGCGTTGTCGGTCATCATCTCTTCAAGAAGATACACCTGATTGATCTGCCACCAGTCGTATTTATCAAGCTGGAAATAACATCCCAACACATATGAATTGACATCATCAGCAGATTGGAAATATGTTTCGATGTTCTCAGTTCCGCGCAGGTCTTCCGTAAGGAAATCATCACACGAACTGAAAGTCATTGCAGCCGCGATAGCTGCGAATATCATTGTTTTTTTCATTTCTTTCTGTTTTAAAGCTTTGAGTCCTTAGTTTAGAAGCTGAAATCCACTCCAAAGAGGAATGTCTTAGGCGTAGGATACTGCACTTTGTTGATACCGACCTCAAGGCATCCACCGTCGGCAAACGGAGCCTCAGGATCCATACCTGTATATTTGGTGATTGTGAAGAGATTCTGAGCCGACACGTAGAAACGCAGTTTATAATCCTTCATGAAACTCGAAGGAAGCGTATAGCCAAGGGTCAGAAGCTTGCAACGCATGTAGGAACCATCCTCAACATAGAAGTCGGAAACTGTGCTCCAGTTCTGATTCAGGTCATTATACGACAAGCGAGGATATTCATTAGAAGTGCCTTCACCTCTCCATGATTTCTCATATGCACCACGAAGCACATTGGCACCACCGTTGCCGGAGTAGCGGTTACGCTGCACATTGAAGATGTCGTTGCCGAAGGTGCCGTAGAAATTGGCTGTAAGGTCGAAGTTTTTGTAGTAGAAATTCATGTTAAGACCCAAGGTAAGATCCGGATAAGGATTACCGATATAGCGTTTGTCGGCATCAGTGAGCTTGCCGTCATTGTCAAGGTCGAGGAATTTAATATCACCCGGCTGGGCATTAGGCTGGATAAGATTGCCTCGCTCATCGGAATGAGCCAAGACTTCAGCCCAGTTCTGGAATATACCCCCGGTCTTGTAGCCATAGAATTGAGAAATCAATTGACCATCCTCATTCTTGATAAGAGCACTGTTGAGGATATTGCTTGCATTCAGGATCGGACCGTCACCGGAGAAAAGGATACCCCTGTTGCGCACGCCTGAAAGCTGCAAACCGATGTCATAACGGAATTCGCCCACATTATCACGCCAGTTGATGGCAAGTTCCCAACCGCGAGCACGCATCTTTCCAATATTCTGCATGATTTCACCATTCCAGTTTGGAGTTCCTGTTAATGTCATGCCTGCTTTTTTATAAAGCATATCATGGGAAGTTTTCTGGAATAAGTCAAAAGTAACATTCAGACGGGAGTTGAAGAGCGAGAGATCGATACCGAAATCGATATCCTCCACAGTCTCCCAGCGGAGATTCGGATTACCTGTAGTTCCTACAATAGTTGCAGGATACATTGTAGGATCAGTTCCGAGCACGTAGCGTATACCCGCATCCATTGTCGTCAGATAAGCGTTGCTGGAAATATTCTGGTTACCAACTTTACCCCAGCCGAGACGGATTTTGGCATTGTCGAGCCAGCCTTGAGTGCTTTCCATAAATTTCTCTTGGGAAAGGCGCCATGCCACTGACACTGAGGGGAAGGTTGCATACTTGTTACCCTTTGGGAAGCGGGAAGAACCGTCAGTACGGATCGAAGCTGTGAGATAATAGCGAGAATCGAAATTATACATCACACGGCCAAGGAAAGAAGCCAACGAGTTGGCACCCTTAGATCCGGAAGCCATCTGCGAGCCCACACCGGCACTTACCTCATGGAGAAGAGGGCTCGAACCGGGCACATTCTGACGAGCAGCATCCGCCCACCAGTCGACATAACGTTCAGCAGAGAAACCAGCCATAACGGTGAGGTTATGCTTCTCGGCAAATGTATCCATATAAGTCAGCGTATTGCTCCATGTCCAGTTCGTGCCGTCTTTATAGTTACGTCCGATCTTATTGACTTTATTTGACTCCAAAGCATCGATATAGAATGCATAGTCGTAGTAGTCATTACGCTGGAACCAGATATTTGCTCCGAACTGGGTGCGGAATGTGAGCTGTTTGATAGGGTTGATCTGAATGAACGGATTCACCAAGATAGTATAAGCGCGGGTATGATTGTCCATACGTGCTAAGGAACCTGCGGGGTTCCATACCTGACTGTTGTAGGAACGCTGATACTGACTCATGGCAACGTTATAGCTCGACTGGCTTGTTGCACCGCTTTCATCTTCAGTCGTAGCACTTCCGAGCAATACGTTAGGATCGTAATACTCCGGACGCATCACGGGTGTTGTCGGGTCCATAGACATCGCTGCCTCAAAAAGGTTCGGGGAGTTGTCCCAGCTTTCCATTGTCGGGGCAATGTCAAGACCAGCCTTGATATATTTGTTGAAAGTGTATTCGGTGTTGAGTCGAAGATTAAGCTTATCCCAGTAACCGTAGTTGAACTGAGATTTATTGTTGAAATAACCGCCGGACACGCTGTAAACGAATTTCTCGTTACCGCCGCGCACGTTGAGAGAGTAACTCTGGATAAGGGCTGTCTCGCTTACAACCTCGTTCCACCAGTCAGTGCCGTCGACAGCTGAATAATTCTTGTAGGGGCTGTTCCATATGATAGCAGCGTTATCGTTGGTGTAACGAGCCTTGATCACTTTCTCATATTCGTCAGCCCAGGCAATCTTCGGCTTGGGGACATGGTCGAAACCTACGGATGCGGAGAAATTCACATGTGTCTTGCCGGCTTTACCTTTCTTGGTGGTGACAAGGATTACACCGTTGGAAGCTCGTGTACCATAGATAGCGGATGCAGAGGCATCTTTCAGCACCTCCATTGATTCGATATCGTTGTTGTTAAGGAAGTTGATGTTATCCGAGTTCATAGGCACTCCGTCAACGACATAAAGAGGAGCAGACCCATTGACAGATGTGATACCACGGATAATAACCTTCGGAGTGGCACCCGGACCACCGGCGGTTGCGATCTGCACACCGCTCACCTTACCCTGCAACGCTGTCATTGCGTTACCGGTGGTGACTTCCGAAATATCCTCACCTTTCACGGTAGTGATGGAGCTGGTAAGGTCGGAACGCTTGGCAACACCATAACCCACAACCACAAGTTCGTCGAGACTATTGGATGTCTCCTTCATGGCGATATTGATAACCTCACGACCGCTTACCGGCACCTCCATATTCTCGAATCCTACATAGGAAACCTGGAGAACACCATTTGACGGAACTTTATGTAAGGTAAAATTACCATCAAGATCAGCAGCTGCAGCGATATTCATTCCTTTCACTTTCACGGTGGCACCGATCAGGGGCTCACCATCAACGGCAGATGTGACCGTTCCCTTCACTGTGAGCGTCTGGGCAGAGAGTGAACTCCAGCCTAAAAACATCATCAGGAAGAATAAAATTCTATATTTCATGATATTGGTCTAAAATTTTGGTTATTGAACGGGGATGAGCTTTATTCTCTCTGCATGGGCATCAAACCATACACGGTATTTGCCTGCCTTAGTTATAGTGGGTTTTGCTTTCACGTCTGGCACAAAAAGCTTGGCATAATTTTCATCAATGGCTCCCCAACGGCTGACATTGAATGCTGCTCCATTGTTTGCGGGATACATGAACCTCGACTCCTCTGTTGTAAGGCTTCCGTATTTCTGGTCAAAATAAGCCTTATTGTTTGTGAAGTGATCGTTGTTGTCATCGAAATAATATCCGAAATATGCGCAACGGCTGGGGTCTTCAGATTCATCCACACGCCATGCTGTGTAATTCCACCACCCATCATGATGCCAGTTGTGGAGAATCCATTCTTTCATTTCTCCTGCGGAAAGCTGCCAGTCTTCGGACACCCAGATATGAGGATTCGTCTTATCCTGAACCATTCTCACCTGAATCTCTTTCGGATTACTATATGAGGGACCGAAATACCATTCCTGCCACCATGCATCGGCAGTTTTGCGATTATTCCAAGTGTCAAGGTCATTCTGCCCGTAATGGAGGTTCTGAACAGGATCGAATGCCTCAGCTATTGAATATGTGGTATAGCTGTATTTGCCGGTCTTGGTGTTGAAATCAAAGAGATAGTAGACGCCTGCCTGATCAAGTGTGATCTTGCCCGATGTGTCGGGATCGTCGGCGAGGAAGCCTTCATTCGTGGGATCGGGTCCCCAGCAGATAGGCAGGAAGTCGGTCTTCTGTGGAATGAAACATACCTGCGTGCCGGAAGATGCATTATAATAACGCACTCGATACTGGAACGGACCTACGTGGTCACACACCATCGGAACGCCAAACACATCTGAGTTGAGTTCTTCGGCTGTAGCAACGTCAGCGATATAAACGCGGTCGAAGTCGGGAAGATTCTGCACCTTCACGGTAGATTCAACCTTAGTTGAACGCACCTCGTTATCCTGTGCCGGCATATCCTGAGCGGTAATGGTCAGCTTGTAAGCTTTCTCCACAGATGGGAGTTCAAGCTTATTGGCATATATCACTCTTGATTCGCCGTTGGCTTCGATACGCACGGGGAAACCCTCAACTCCTTCGAGATTAACCTCTACGAAATCAAGATTCCGGTTGTCTTCAACTGTAAACTTCAGGTTGAACAGCGTCTGGTCCTTGATAAGCACTGTCACCTCCTTGTCGGGAGCCTGCGAGAAAATAGGAGCCTGGAAGTCGGCATCGAATGTGACGCGCACTTTCTGGGTTTCTGTTTTTCCGGCTACATCCGTTACGGTCACGTCAATCTCGTAGTCACCGCTGAAATCTGTAAGATAATCGGGATTTACGGTATAAGAATAATCAAGATCATATTCCTTAAGGGGTTCGTTATAAAGACCGATGATGTCAATGGTCTTGTGTAGGCTCAAGCCGGGACATTCAAGCTGAATCGTTGAAATGCCGTCAGCATCCGAGATCTTACCCTTGATCTGGAATGAAAGTTCATAGTCTGTGCGTATGCGGCTCATCGCAAGCTCCACTTGCGGAGTTCCACCATCAGCGACAGGCCATTTCTGCTCATCGTCACCACACGCCGTCATACCGAACAGAGCGCATGACAACACTAAGCTTTTGAATAAAAACTTGCTTGTCATAATGATAGGTATATGATTTTATGGTTAACTTACAAAATCCTTATACAAATATTATATATGTTGAATGCAAGGAATCCTTGCATTCAACAATGGCATATGCCATTGTTGATGAGTTTTTACATTCGGGCTAAGGTTTATTTGATAACTGAAAACTTTGGTCCGAATCTTGTTCGAGTTTTATGGAATGCAAAAATAAGCATGATTTTTCGGATATCCAAAAAATCATGCTTTAAAAGTGTGATTTTAACACTTATCTTATTCAAATTTTATGCAATCGTTTCACTTGCAGCGAATTCCATCAGATAGGCTTTGATGAATTCATCGATGCCACCATCCATCACTCCGTTCACATCCGACGTCTGGTAGTTGGTGCGGTGATCCTTCACACGGCGGTCGTCGAAGACGTAGCTACGGATCTGGCTACCCCACTCTATCTTCTTCTTGCCGGCTTCGATCTTCGCCTGCTCCTCCATGCGGTGCTGCAACTCCTTTTCATAAAGGATTGATTTCAACTGACGCATGGCGTTCTCTTTATTCTTAGGCTGGTCGCGGGTTTCGGTGTTCTCAATCAAGATTTCCTCCTCCTCACCGGTGTAAGGATCCTTATATTGATAGCGCAGACGCACTCCCGACTCTACCTTGTTGACGTTCTGACCTCCGGCACCTCCCGAACGGAATGTATCCCACGACACACGCGCAGTCTCAACCTGAATATCAATGGTATCATCCACCAACGGAGTCACAAACACGGAAGCAAACGATGTCATTCGCTTACCCTGGGCATTATATGGGCTCACACGCACAAGTCGGTGAACGCCGTTCTCGCTCTTCAGGAAGCCGTAGGCGTAATCACCCTCGATATTGATGGTGACAGACTTGATACCAGCCTCATCACCCTCAAGAAGCTGGGCGATGGAGGTCTTATAGCCATGACGCTCTGCATAACGCAGATAAAGACGCATGAGCATCTGCGCCCAGTCCTGGCTTTCTGTGCCGCCGGCACCGGAATTGATCTTGAGCACAACGCCGAGTTTATCCTCCTCGCGGCGCAGCATATTGCGCAACTCAAGGCGTTCCAGCTCCTTGACGACAGCCTCATACTGCTGGTCAACCTCCTCTTCGGTGACAAGTTCTTCCTTGACAAAATCGAAAGCGAGTTGCAGTTCCTCTACCCTGTCTCTTATACACATC
>DAWBVG010000634.1:0-4114 GCA_052279865.1 Muribaculaceae bacterium | reverse complement strand
CTCCAACTAATGGCTCTCCATTAATATCGGTAACCATACCCTCAACCTTCACCATACCTGTCTCTGACATCGCGCGAGAACCTGTGGTCTGGGCAGAAGTCTTATTTTTACGGGAAAGTACGATCTGCGACTTCTCATATTTATAAGAGATGTCTGTATTGACAAAAATCCGAGGCAACACTTTTTTCAAAGGTTCATTAACCGCCGACACTTTTACTTTCGTTGAAAGGTCGATAAGATCTTTGTTGTAAAGAAACCGATAACCGGTCTGTTTCTGGATTGATTCCAGCACTTTCTGGATCGGTTCTCCGGAAAAATTAAGAGTCACATTCTTGTCCTGAGCCATCGCAACAGTGGTCGACGCCACCATCAGAACGGTGCAGAACCAGAATCTGACACGTCTTCTCAATTTTGAGAAAATTCGTGTAATTGGTTCGTTCATATGTTAAGTTAATTTAGAGTTTTCATGGACTTCTCCTAACCCAACGACGTACAACCACCGAAATCCCACAATTAATTTTTTTAATTTTTCTTCACAAATTATTTATCCAGCAGCAAATTTATGCTTCTTTGTCGCGAGGCTGCAGTTGCGAGCAACCGCAGCTACGATCCGAGGCACCATTCGATACAAGTTTTTCAGGCGTGCCAATCTTTACTTTTTACCTATTACTTTTTACTTTTCAACTCTTAAATCTATATTTTTAAACGACGTTCGAAAACAAATAATCCACATATGAAATGTGGATTATTTTCTTTTTATGAAATTATTCTTTCAACTCTTTGTAAATTAACAATGTTGTGCTTAACTTTGCAGCATATCACATATCTAATGTCACCACACGAAGAACTCTTAAACGACCATATGCTTTTGGCTGCCCTCAAATTCGACAGCCACGAGGCTTTCGTGAAGATGTTTCGTATTTACTACGTGGATCTTGTGATGTTCGCCGGCACAATTATTCCGGAGAAAGCCACATGTGAGGATATCGTACAGAATGTATTCACCAGAATATGGACAGAGCGCAAGGAACTCGACATCCGCACTTCCCTTAAATCTTATCTCCTGAAGGGTGTGCAGAACTTTTGTCTTGATGAGCTGCGGCGCCGCAACGTAAGGTTGCGTTATGAAACAGAATCGCGCCGACACATCCTTGCCCTGTCACCTGAGGAATACTATCTTTATTCCGAATTGAGAGATGAGATCAACAATGCCATTGCCTCGCTCTCTCCTGCAGAAAGAGAGACTCTCTTCCTGAGCCGTTTCGAAAACCTTAAATATAAAGAGATCGCCGATCGTCTCGGAGTCTCGGTGCGGACGGTAGAAACGCGCATAAGCAAGGCTCTGAAACTTATCAAAGCATCCATCGGTGATTTAACCATATTAATCACCGTTATTATATATAAACTATTTATCTAATCCAAAACTCAAGACAATGAATAATAACCCAAATATCCCCGATTCATACGACACATTGATCGCGCGATTTCTTGCGGATGAAGCTACCCCGGAAGAAACAGACAGTCTGTGGAAATGGATTGAGGCTTCAGATGAAAACAGACGCTATTTTCTAAAGTGCCGAAGTGTATGGGATGCACTCAACCCGGCTTTTCATTCCGACAGCATAGATATCGAAAATGCTGAAAACCAGATAATGTCAAGAATAAATAATGGTAATAAAGTTTCAGGCATACGTATCTGGTGGAAGCGGTTATCGCGCATATGGCAGCAAGTGGCAGCTGCGCTGATTATTCCAATCGCTGCATGCGCCATATATTTTGCCTGGCATAACAGTAAAACGGATGTGACAGATATTCCATATGTATCAATTTCAACAGCCTACGGATCAACCTCATCCACAACGTTGCCGGATGGCTCAAAAGTGTGGCTCAATTCCAACAGTTCGATTACTTATCCCAGAGAATTCAACTCCGATCAACGTTCGGTAACGCTTGTCGGAGAAGCGTATTTTCAGGTAGAGGCTGATAAAAAACACCCGTTTGTTGTTTATGTCGACGGCATAGATGTCACAGCAACGGGAACCCAATTCAACGTCAACGCATATCCGGGTACAAAAGAAAAGGTATCGGTGACGCTTGTTGAAGGAAAGGTAAATGTAAATGTGGCTGATAAAGGAAGCTATGCCCTAACTCCCGGAGATCATCTTGTGAATCAGAATGGCGATGTTGAAATATCGTGCTCGACCCCGGCAGATAAATACTGCGCATGGCGCGATGGTGTGCTTGATTTCAAGGGTGATACACTTCAGGATATCCTAAACCGTCTACAACAGATATATCCGGTAAGATTCGTGGTTGAAGATCCCTCTGTGGCGGCATATCATTTTCATGCCGAATTCAAAGATGAGTCGCTGGAGGAGATTCTACATTTATTGGAATTAAGCAGTCCGATCAAAATCACCATCACCCAAGACTCAGTCTCACCGGGCATATCAGTCGTGCACATCGCACGCAACTAAACGCAACCATATTTGAAATTATTTACACCATGGTGGTATCTTTTTCGTGCATACAATTTGCCACCGAGCTTCTGCATGCTATCTCCGAGACTTTAATAGACCTCTGTCGTTTCCCACTTTGAGTGATGAAGAGTTTTGCCGAAAACTGAACATCATTCTTTCATCGGGTAAACTTTCGTATGGCAGTCTCCTGATGTTTGGCAAACGGGAATTTGTCCTTGGAGCGTTGCCCAATTTTTGGATAGATTATATGGAGGTGCCCGGGGATTCCTACGCCACAGCCTCGCAACGATATACCTACCGTATGCCTGAGCAGGAAAATATCTGGGAGAGTTTCCTGCTGATAATGCATCGCTTGCGCAATTTTGTAGATGCTCCCTATGTGGAAGGTCCCGACATATTCGGAGTTGAGGATAACTCACAGTTGTTCTGCTTGCGTGAAGGATTGGTAAATTTCTGTGCTCACTCCGATTATTTTGCATCGGCACATCCTACGATAAGGGTATTCGATGACAGGATCGTGATGCAGAATCCGGGACGGTTCATTCTTGATGCTGACGAGTTCCGTAACCGCGTCCTTTCCATGCCACGCAATCCGAGTATCATCCGGCTATTCCGTCACCCTAAACTATCAGAAAATGCTGGATACGGAATCGACAAGATATTAAGCTGGAAAAAACTTACCGGAAAGTCTGTCTCCTTTGAAAGCGATATGCTTATCTCAACGGTGACTTACCCATTGGCATCCACAAAGGATTCTCGCAACGCTGGCGAGAATAATGGCGAGAATGGCGAGAATAATGACGAGAATAAAGTCCTTGAAATAATCCGTAAGACTCCAAACATCACACAACCACAGATAGCCATTCAGACTGGCTTCTCAACAAGAAAAGTCAACAGAATCATCGCTTCACTCAGAAAAAAGGAGATAATCACACGTGTAGGTAAAACCAAAGGCGGCCATTGGGAAATACTATCAGATTAGGTCTTATATTAGGTCAGAAAGTATGTCAGATTTTATTCCTACAGATGCACATCGCACGCAACTAAACGCAACCGAATCATCCGGTAAGCTTGCGAAATTAAGATAGAAGCACTATATTTGCATAAACTGTTTCCATCACGCCTCTTATCACTGCGTGTAGAGTACAGAGTGGAACCTTTGCTTTTTAGCAGCTCCATAATAACACAAAATCATGAATGATATCGAACTTGTCCGTTCCAAAATATATGAGATACGCGGTCAGAAGGTGATGCTCGATCGCGATTTAGCTATGCTCTATGGAATTGAAACCAAGGTTCTCAAACAGGCAGTTAAGAGAAATTTAAAGAGATTCCCTTCTGACTTTATGTTCGAGTTGACTCCGGATGAGGTCGAATGTTTGAGGTCACAGATTGTGACCTCAAACGGAAGAGGTGGTAATAGATATATGCCATTTGCTTTTACAGAGCAAGGAGTAGCAATGCTCTCAAGCGTAATCAATAGCGAAGCCGCTATTGAAATCAACATCAACATAATGAGGGCTTTCGTGGCGGTTCGTCAAATGTTAGCACAGCCGAAAACCGATAAGTTTGCAGTGCTGGAACAACGCATCGAGAAGTTAGAAAACTACATCGAGGAAGTCATCACGGATGTT
>DAWBVG010000633.1:0-13935 GCA_052279865.1 Muribaculaceae bacterium | reverse complement strand
CTTCTGTAATAATAGCCGTTTTTATTGGAATCTCCGCATTACAGATTGCCAAACCATCTATTCAGGAACTTTTGGAGATATCCTTACCGCAGGATCAGATAAATTCAATTCTTGAGATAATCGGGAATGTACCCGGAATTAAGAAAGTGCATAATCTGCGTTCTCGAAGAAATGGTCATTCATATATCGTAGATGTGAATATTCATGTTGATCCGGATATAACGGTAAGAATGGCGCATGAAATTGCTAACGATGTGGAGACTGAGCTCCACAGATCATTTGAAAGCGATATGATCATATATGTCCATATTGAACCGGATAATTAAACACACTATATATTCGGTTAAAAATAATGCGTCTGAAAATTATTTTCAAACGCATTATTTTAGATAATACAAGGTAAACTGAAATATTTGTGATTCTATTTAACATAATAGCGATTATGTGTAAAATATTCCAATAATCGTGTATATCGCTTGATGATGTTTAATGTTTAATATATCCTCCTCTACGACATGGAAATGGCATGAATCTAATGTGAGCGCCAAGTCGTAGTTGCTGTTGCTCGCAACTGCAACATCATAATAAGGATGTGGAATTTTGTCCGTTGTTTGTGCTGCAGTTGCAAGCAACAGCAGCTACGACCGGAGACACCATTCATTACTTTATATTTATTACATTTTACTTTTAACTTCGTCTGCGATGAGCTCCGGCTTTAAGAATTGTGACGTTGGAGTCTCTTTCTTGATGAAGTCTTCCGGTGTGCCTTCTGCGATTATCTGACCACCTTCACGACCACCACCAGGACCGAGATCAATAATCCAGTCTGCACATTTCACAACATCCAGATTATGCTCAATGACAACCATTGTGTTGCCCTTATCCACAAGCTTGTTTATAACTTTCATCAAAACGCGGATATCTTCGAAATGCAGACCGGTTGTGGGCTCATCAAGAATGAAAAGTGTTTTGCCTGTATCTTTCTTTGCGAGTTCAGTTGCAAGCTTGACGCGTTGGTTTTCGCCGCCGCTGAGCGTGCTTGAGGGTTGACCAAGTTTGATGTATCCTAATCCTATATCTTGGAGCACTTTGATTTTCTTTAAAATAACGGGTACGTTTTCAAAGAACTCCACTGCTTGATTCACAGTCATTTCCAATACATCAGAAATGGATTTTCCTTTGTATCTTACTTCAAGGGTCTCTCTATTGTATCGTTTGCCATGACACTCCTCGCACGGCACGAGAACATCGGGCAAGAAATTCATTTCAATGGTGCGATAACCATTTCCCTTGCAAGTTTCGCAACGTCCTCCGGACACATTGAAAGAGAATCGTCCCGGTTTATATCCCCTTAGCTTTGAATCCGGAAGCTCTACAAAAAGCTTTCTGATATCTGCGAATACACCTGTGTATGTTGCAGGATTGGATCTCGGGGATTTACCTAAAGGAGACTGATCAACAGTTACTACCTTATCAATATTCTCGATTCCCTCTACCGATTTATATGCTAAAGGTTCTTGCATCGACCTGTAAAACTTCTTGCTTAAAAGAGGATGCAAAGTACCATTTATTAGCGAAGATTTACCGCTTCCGCTGACACCTGTCACACACACGAATTTACCCAATGGAAGCTTTAAATCAACATTTTTAAGATTATGACCGGTTGCTCCTTTTATTTCAAGAAATTTTCCGTTTCCTTTCCGTCTTGAATCGGGAACCTTAATCTCTTTGTCTCCGTTAAGATAAGATGCGGTTAGAGTCTGGGTTTCCAAAAGTTGGGATGGTGTTCCCTGGAACATTACCTCTCCCCCATGACGTCCGGCTCCCGGACCTATATCAACAATATAGTCCGCCTCTTTCATTATATCCTTATCGTGTTCGACAACTATGATTGAATTTCCGTTATCTCGAAGTTGCTTAAGACTGTTGATAAGACGAACATTATCTCTTTGATGCAATCCGATGGAGGGTTCATCAAGGATGTAGAGAACGTTAACGAGCTGCGATCCGATTTGAGTGGCAAGGCGTATACGCTGACTTTCACCACCACTGAGGCTTGCGCTGTCTCGATTAAGTGATAGATAATCCAGACCTACGTCAAGCAGGAACTTCAGACGACTGCGGATTTCCTTAAGAATTTCTTCAGCCACTACCCTCTTACCTTTGTCAAGGCGATCTTCCAGACCTTGAGTCCATTCATAAAGATCGGAGATGTCCATTCTTGCAACATCCGCAATATTTTTACCATCTATAAAGAAATTCAATGATATCTTGTTGAGGCGGCTTCCTTTACATTCCGGACAAACAGAGCGGGAAAAGAATTTGCCACTCCATTTGTTGGCATCTGCTCCGGCATCCTCATCTTGCTGCATCTCAATGTATTTAACCAAGCCATCATAAGATGCGGAATAATGAGATGTTGACATAGTCTCGTTTTTGATATCAAGACGTGCATCCGTGCCATCAAGAATGTCGTGAATAGCCTCATCAGGAAGTTTTTCTACCGGCGTTTTCAGGTCAAAGCCATATTGTTTGCATATTGCTTCAATCTGCCAGAAAATAAGTGAGTTTTTATATCTACCGAGAGGTTCTATCGCTCCATCATATATTGATTTCTTTTTGTCAGGAATTACTTTAGCCTCATCAACTATTGATACAAATCCCAATCCCTTGCAGCGTCGGCAGGCACCCTGTGGCGAATTAAAAGAAAAATTATGTGGTGCCGGTTCCGGGTATGATAAACCCGTTTCTGGATCCATGAGATGCTGACTGTAATGGCGTATTTCACCTGATTCCATATCCATTACCATCATCTGCTTATCACCTTGCTTCAAGGCGGATTCAACAGTGGAACGGAGTCGTTGCATATCGGAAGAAGACGCTTTAAGTCTGTCAACCACCAATTCTACGGAATGGTTCTGATATCTGTTGAGTTTCATGCCGTAGGCAAGTTCGGTCAATTCCCCGTCTACTCGAACATATAGGTAACCTTTTTTTCGTAAATTTTCAAATAATTCCTTATAATGTCCCTTGCGGTTTTTAACGAGGGGTGCGAGTACATATATTTTTTTACCATCATATTGGTCCACAATTAAATCCACAATCTTATCTTTTGTGTATTTCACCATGGGCGCACCGGAAAGGTAGCTTCTTGCCTCTCCCATACGTGCAAAAAGAAGACGAAAGAAATCATAGATTTCAGTCGTGGTGCCGATTGTGCTTCGTGGATTTTTGTTAACGGTCTTCTGTTCGATACTTATTACAGGACTCAATCCTGTGATTTTGTCAACATCAGGGCGTTCAAGCGATCCCAGCATGTTGCGGGCATAGGATGAGAATGTTTCAATATAACGGCGCTGCCCTTCTGCGAAAATTGTATCAAAGGCAAGCGAAGATTTTCCGCTTCCGCTTAATCCAGTGATGACGCTTAATGAATTATGAGGGATAGTGACATCGATGTTTTTTAGATTATGAACCCGTGCGCCGTAAACATCAACCGACTCAGAGGCTGCTATATTATTGATACTTTGATCCATTTGTCAAGCAAATTATATAATTAAGTAAGTAAGAAAAATTAATGCACATATAAAAGGCAGTTATTTTTGCGATGTTTTTGCCGCGTAATGAAGGAGCATATAGGCATATGCGACTGAATTACAAGGTAAAAACAACCAAAAAGAACAAGTTTTATAGTGCAAGATTTCATTACTTACATATATCGATTAATTTTTATTACTTACTTATCATGATCGTGACATAATGAAGTAGTTTAAAACCTCATTACGTGTCTCGAACAACCGATATAATTACAACAAAAAGCGTGCCATTATTCCACTGATCCACCTGTGGAATTGCCAATTTTACGATATCTTAATATATTGATATCCCCACCTTTCTTATATTTTTTGCCATCAGCTCCCTTTGCCTCAATTACATAATAATATACCCCGGGAGTGACATATTTTCCTCTGTGTTTACCATCCCATCCAAGTTCCGGACGATCAAAATAAAACAATTGTTGACCGTTTCGATCAAATATCCAGCATTTAAACTCTGTCAGAGAGCGATATCCAACCTTCCATACGTCATTGACCCCGTCACCGTCAGGGGAGAATGCATTTGGTATTCTTAAATCGGAAGCTCCGATGCCTATCTCATAGGTCTCCCCTATTGCCTCACAGCTTCCGTCGGCATTGCTTCCTATAAATCTTACGTAATATTTACCTTCCTGATCAAATGTGTAATTCAAATCCTGTTCGTTGAAACGATATTTTATATATTCGAATTCGGGATCTTCTGCCAGCTGCCATTCGTTGTGTATTACAGCGTCTGTGGTATATGCATAAAATGTAAAATCTGCGGGGGCAGACCCTCCAAGCATTGTTCCATCGCTTTTGATCATATTTGAGCTATCTTCCTCATCCGAAAGATTTGTTTGCACTGCTTCCGTATTTACATCCAATCCGTTTGCTGTAATTGAAGAAGATTCAAGTGTTTTTTCCAATCCCCATATTTTTAAGAATCTATCTCCGGAAATTGTCACAGTAGTGTTGCAATAAAAAGGAGGCCGGATTGTAAGGGGATCCTGAAGGTATTCGAATTCTGCTACTTTCTCAATATCAGAATATGCTTTTGTATCAGAATTCCATTCAAGAGTGTGAAATCTTGCCTCTATACCTCTGTCAAGTTGGCATTGACGTCCATTGATAGAATAATATCTTATTGGTTCTCCTATTCCTGCCACAGAGATACGCGTCATATCACAATCTTGTTCCGGATATGGCTCTATTGAAGAGATGTCAAAATGTTTATCAGCATAATTTACAATCCAGAAACAATATTTGCTGACCCCGTCATCAATAATATATCCCATATCTCCTTTGGGATTGGAAATCACAGCATAATTTCCCGAGTGTGAAAATGGTTGGTCAACAGCATAACCACCACCGAGATTGCTGTATATCTGCACCTTTAAATCTTGGAGCGAGGTCGCACCCGTAATATTTATTGCGGATATTTCATTAATGTCATAAACAGTATACACTGCGTTTAAACCGGTCGATGCTTCAGGACGATCATTAATTACCTGATGGCTGTTTCCGATAAATTCAACATTAAGTGCACATGCGGAAAATGCGTGCAGAGCACCTGTGACTGCAATCAATATGGCTTTTATCATCCTCATAATTTTTTAACGCATTCATTCGCGTCTTATTATCCTGCCGGCGGATGTCATTTGGAGGAAGAAGAAGGCCATGGGAAGTTTGACGGGTTCATTGTAAGATGAATATTTTTTCGTTTTAATCTTACCTCGATATATTCTGTAAGTTTTTCTCTCTCTTTAAGAGTGAGTCCTGTAGGAGCATTCACAAACAGCATGCTTACCGTATCTGTAGCATTGCCACCCACTTGTGTCGCAACCATGTGTGAAAGTGCGATATCCTTGATTGATGGAAACAGAACCTTGACTTCAGGCGATATTCTCACGCTCTCGTCTGAAAATTGTTTGTGAAGAGATACCAGTGCCTTAAGAGAGTCAATTTCGTTCTGTCTGTTTGCTATTTCAGACTGCATGAGTTTATAGAATTGTCCGAAATTTTGTTCGGAATTCATTTCTTTATTGGAATTGGCAATTGAGAATCCTTGCTTAATATTCAATACTGTTCCGCCCAGTCCTACAGAATCCAGTTTATTCATCATTGCCAATTGAAGAGAATCTTTAGGGAGCGCTGCCCCTATGAGCGTTACATCTATATATCGCTTGCCATTATTAACGTATTCCTTGTGATTAAGTACTTGCGTATTTGGAAAGATCATTTTATTCTCAACAAAATTAGTTGCTTCATTTATGAATATGGTAGTCCTTATCATGTTTAAGGTCAGATAAGCTGATACTGCAACCGTAACACCGACAACGCAATATACAATTCTTTGTATTCTTCTTGCCTTATTCTCATTGTTGTATATTACTTTCTTGTAGCGGAGCAGTTTCACGCCAATCCATGTCGCGAAAAGAATGAAAATCATGTTTGTGAGAAAGAGATAAAGCGCTCCAAAGAAAAACCTCATTTGAAAGGTTGCAAGTCCATATCCTGCCGTGCATAACGGGGGCATCAGGGATGTGGCGATCGCTACGCCAGGCATCACTTGTCCTTTGTTTTTACATGCAATACTTAAGATTCCTGCTGCTCCTCCGAATAAGGCGACGAAAACATCGTATATAGATGGAGAGGTTCTGGCAAGTAATTGGCTGGAACCTTCATATTGTGGAGAAATAAGGAAATATATCGCAGACGCAATGATTGATCCCAACATAGCCGCCATTATATTCTTTAATCCTCTTTTGAGCAATGCAAAATCTTGAATGCCGATAGCGAGTCCCATTCCAATAATCGGTCCCATGAGGGGAGATATAAGCATGGCACCAATAATCACAGGGATACTGTTGGTGTTTAGTCCTAAAGACGCTATGAATATAGCAAATATAAGCACGAGAAGCTGTGAGCCTTTGAACGACACTCCGCTACGTATGCTTTGTTCGGCATCAAGTTGAGGTTCAAGATCTTCCGCAACATTGAAATATGACTTTATATCAATCCAGAATTTTTGCCAACCTGTCTTTATCGTTGTTTTAAGTTCCATAGTTAGTTGATGAATATAGTGTAATCTACATTTTTTAACACTTATAGGCGTATTTTAGTTGTATAATAACAACTATAAATTCGGAGAAGATAAACAAATTCATTAAATTTGCATTCCAAAAGTCAATTTTTGAGTTTATGGCAGCATTTGACCTAAAAGGATTAGGAGTGGCGATGATCACTCCGTTTAAACAAGATAAGTCTGTTGATTTCGATGCCCTGGGTAATATAATCGAACATCTTGTCAATGGAAAAGTGGATTACATTGTAGTGCTTGGCACCACAGGTGAAACACCGTCACTTTTTCCTGACGAGAAACGTCTTATTCGCAAGTTTGTGATAGAAAGAGTTGCCGGAAGAGTGCCGTTGGTTCTTGGTCTTGGCGGCAATAATACCATGGCATTGGTTGAGGAGCTGCAAAAGGATGATTTCACTGGCTTTTCTGCAATTCTTTCCGTTGTGCCTTTTTATAACAAACCGTCGCAGGAAGGTATATATTGTCACTATAAAGCAATTGCAGAAGCCTCTCCCCTTCCCGTAATACTTTATAATGTTCCGGGACGTACAGGAGTGAATATGACAGCTGCGACTACACTCAGAATTGCCAGAGAAGTCAAGAACGTTATTGGAGTCAAAGAAGCATCAGGAAATTTCTGTCAGATTGAAGAGATTATAAAGAATAAGCCTGAACGTTTTCAGGTAGTTTCGGGTGATGATTCAATCACATACCCTCTGATGACGCTTGGTGCTGTCGGTGTAATTTCGGTTATAGGCAACGCCTTTCCGGCTGAATTTGGTAAAATGGTGAGGCTATGTCTTGATGGTAATTACAAAGATGCATTGCCGATTCATTTTGAGTTTACCGAACTTTTTAATCTCCTTTTCGTGGATGGAAATCCGGCAGGTGTGAAATGCACACTAAATGCAATGGGAATGATTGAGAATGAATTGCGTCTTCCTCTTGTTCCAACGAGATTATCAACGAATGAAGAAATCCATAAAATAACAGCAAAAATAATTGATAGATCCAATCACCGCTCAGAAAATTAAGGATGCCGCGGATATTGTAGAGGTTGTAAGTGATTATGTGCACTTAACCCGTCGTGGCGCCAATTATATGGGGTTGTGTCCGTTTCATAACGAACGAACACCCTCTTTTTCCGTAAATAAACGGAAAAACTTCTGTTTCTGCTTCTCTTGTAAGAAAGGCGGTTCTCCTGTGAATTTCGTGATGGAGAAAGAGGGTCTCTCCTATCATGATGCGCTGTTGCATCTTGCCCGTAAGTATGGCATAGAGGTCCAGGAGAGAGAACTGACTGATGAAGAGCGTGCCGAACAGTCTGAACGAGAATCTATGCTCGTTGCGAATGAGTGGGCAATGCTTAAGATGGAGAAAGATATTTTCGACACTGATGAAGGTCGAGATATCGGATTAAGTTATTTATATGGAAGAGGCGTAACGGAAGAAGCTGTCAAAAAGTTCCATCTTGGGTATGCCCTCGATAAGGGAAGTGCATTGACTTCTGCCGCAAAAAATGCCGGATATAATATTGAAACACTTAAAAATCTTGGTCTTGTCGGCACCTCCAAGGAAGGTCGAGAATATGATAGGTTTCGTGGGCGTGTAATATTTCCGATAATTAATTCAGCCGGTAAAGTCATAGCGTTCGGTGGAAGGGATCTAAAGGGTGGTCCAGCTAAATATATCAATTCCCCGGAATCGATAGTCTATAAGAAAAGCAATGAGCTGTATGGTATTTATCAAGCTCGTGCAGATATCGTAAAAGAAGACAAATGTTTTCTGGTAGAAGGTTATCTTGATGTTATAGGGATGTGGCAATCCGGAATGCGAAATACTGTGGCATCATCCGGAACTGCCCTTACTGACGGTCAGATAGCGTTGATTCATCGCTTCACGGAAAACATCACTTTGATCTATGATGGGGATGCTGCCGGAATAAAAGCATCTTTACGCGGTATTGATATGTTGCTGGGGCATAAAATGAAAGTTAAGGTTTTATTATTGCCAGATGGTGACGATCCCGATTCCTTTGCCCGAAAGCATACCCCGGAAGAATTCCGTAAATATGTAGCTGAACATGAAACCGATATCATACGATTCAAAGCTCAGGTTCTTCTGGCTGATATCCGCAAAGACCCGCAAAGAAGAATAGACGCCGTAAATAGTGTGGTCCAGTCTATTGCGCATATTCCGGATCCGATTTCGCGCGATGTTTATATTCAGGAATGTGCTTCTATACTGGGACTGCAGGAAGATACTATAGCGAAATCCGTTGCTCATGCGAGAGGAGAATTGGTTGAAAAATGGAAGCGAGAAAAAACGAAAAGAGATTTTCCTGCTCAAGTTCCCAATGCCGCAAATAATAAAGAAACAACCGACTCCTTGCAAGTTACGTCTTCTCCGGCAAATACAGTTCCTGAAAAAGATAATCAGCCAAGAAAAGTTGTACGACCCACGGAATCTCCGATGTTTCCTCTCGAAAGAGTTGTAATCGAATATTGTATAAAATATGGATTTCTTGAATTATGTTCGGTTATGAGTGAGGAAAACGATGATAACGAGGAATATTCCATCTCTGTGCTTGATTATGTTGCAGAGGAGCTTGAAGCCGACAAGCAATCTTTCTCGGTCGATATTTTTGCAAAAATATTCGATCTGCTGAAAGATATGAGGAATGGCTATGCTGTCGCTCTTGAGAAATTTTCTTCAAAACTTAATGAAGATATTGAGATGCGTCGTAAAAACGGTATCGATAGTATAGCATCCTCCGACATGTCTGTTATGGAAATTGAGAGGGCGGAAAAGAAGCTTGAAGAAGAACTTGATAATTATCGCAATGAAACATTGATAGAGTTTTCTAAAGATTATCCCGGCAGACAATTGGCAAGTCATGAGGATGGGGATGTAAGGAATATGGTCACAGAATTGATTCGTGAGCGTCATCAGCTCAGTCATATTTATATGCGAGACAATAACGTTGTTGAACGCGATGAAGACCGGTTGGGAGTGCTCGTGCCCCGGGCAATGACTGAATGGAAGGGAGAATTGCTGAATCTCAGGCTTAAAGAGCTTTTCACTCGTTTCCACGATATTTCAGGTAAAGGAGACTCAGAAGCTGAAAGCAAATTGATGATGGAGATGAATGCGCTTATGCGTCTGCGTTCTCAGGTTGCAAAGGATATCGGAGAAAGAATACTTTCACCAAGAAGCAAGAAATAATAATTAAATTTTTATCAGTGCCCGCACTTCTGTTTCAAAATCTGATTCAGAGAGATCCCATGGGAGCCAGTTGATTTTTGTGCCTCTCTTCTCCATCCCTCGGAACCAGGTCATCTGACGTTTCGCAAACTGGTGAATTGCAGTTTCGAGGTTTACGAACATCTCTTCATATGTGTATTCCCCTAAAATATACATTGTCACGAATTTATATTCAAGACCATAATATATGAGATTTTCAGGAGAGATGCCGGAATCAAGGAGTGCACTCACTTCTTCTATCATACCTTCCTCAAGACGTGATTTAAGTCTTGAAGTAATTCTCATTCGTCGTTCTTCACGAGGAATATCTATTCCAATAACCACCGCATTCAGCGGAGATGCCGTTTGTTTTCTGGTGGTAGCCGCTTCATCGGGATGATTTAAATAATACTCTTCAATTTCAATCGCCCTGATTGCACGTTTGCAGCTATCAATATCAGTTTTATTATGCAAAGTCTTGTATTTCCTAAGGATCGTCTCGAGCTCGTTGATTGACTTATCTGCAAGCATCTTTCTTAGGGTTGGATTCTCCGGCACTTCTGGCATAACAATTCCGTTCAATGCGTTTTCAACATACATTCCTGTTCCGCCACATATAACCGGCGTTTTCCCTCTGCCTTTTATGTCAGACAGAGATATATTGAAATCCTGAAGATAGCGATGCAGATTGTACTTGGTTCCGGCTGGAGCAATATCAATAAGATGGTATGGAATCTCTCCATATTCACAAAGATCCTTACCGGTACCGATTGTCATGCCTCGGTAAATCTGACGGGAATCAGCCGAGATTATCTCGCTGTTTAACATACGTGCAATCGTAACTGCCCGTTTTGTCTTTCCGCTTGCTGTCGGTCCGACAACAGCTATAGCATCTAATTCCATTGATTGGCTTTCTTGTTTCCTTTGCCGGATGTCAGATTCCTGAACCATCTTTTTATCCGATACATAGGTGTATCGGAATTGAAAAGAGAAATCCTTATCCATTTGTCATCTTGAAAATCAAGATGTGATTCTCTTACTTCCTTTAAAGTAAAGGTTGGACGATATGATTTAAGTTTATTTTTCCGAAATCCCCGTTCGTCGAATATCTTGTAGGTGAGCATTATCGTGGCAAGACGTGTAATATCAGAAACACATATGTGTGCAAGATTTCCTGGATTGTATGAATATATTTTCTTTAAGTTGTCGAACGACATCCATTCTCCGTCAACATTCAGTTCCTTATAATCTTCAGGATTGCCATCGAGAAAATAGAAATAACGTAAAAGGGAATGCCTGTCCATATCCACTATTTTTCTACCAAAGAAGAATCGCAACTCTCCATCATTTACTCCCGTCATTCTCCGGATAATATTGGTAACCTCTGGAATCGTGATACCGTTGACAGATCGTTTTGTAAAAAAAGGAGTATCAATAACAGGTCTGAAAGGCATCCTTGGATCGGCAGTCTTAAAGTTCATATAGACTGAATCCTTACAAATAACATAATACCTTATATAGGTTTTTGCTGTCATGTCGCGAAGTTCCTCCTGAGTGATGATCTCATTGTTTTCGCGCATGTCAAGATAAAGATTATAATAGCGGAAAATGAAATAAATCTCATCAAGCAAAAACACAATAATTGTCAACCACATGAAGACATACCAGTCTCTGTTGTTGACATCGATATCTATATAGAAAAAGATATAATATGCCCAAATAATAACAGAAAGTATTCCGAATATTATCATGAGATTCTTCAGCTGCAGATGGGATTCATAAGCCAGAATACCTCCAATCTTGCCTCGTTCTCTTGAGTCTCCATACTGTAACCTGCAATCTACACATATGCTCAATTTGCTGCTTCTCAGATAAATTACAATCATCGTTAAGAAACATATCGGGCATAACATTAATGAAGGGATATAGGGATAATGGAAAAATGTAAATTCCGGAGGCAGCCATATAAATCCCCAGATATAGAGTATGTTCAATACAATGCTTACAAATGAATAAACAATTAGACAGAAGAAAATCGAATATGAAACGACCATACACGATGAATTCTTACTGAGTTTGTTGTTATATAGCAATGTATATAGGAATGCAGCCGCAATCAGTGCAACAATAGGCGAGAAATAGAATGGAAGGAGAATAGAGAATGCGAGAACTCCGACAACAGTTAGCAAACCAACTGAAAGGTTCTTCCAGAAGGTGTAAAGCTGAAGGCTGCTGACTTTTCCTAAATCTTGCATCTCTAACGTGTATTAATAATTAACGAGTAATCTCCCCAATTTATTTCATCAGATTTGTATCAAGAAAATCTGCAATCTTTTTGAATAACATCACTCTCGCGTTACACATTCCAAGGCTGTGCTCGAATCCGGTCAGAGCCATCATGTCGAACACCTTTCCTTCGTAGTTAAGCTTGGAAGTGTATTTAAGAGTGTTGTAGAAATGGACGTTATCATCACTTGTTCCAGACATGATGAGAAGTCGAGACTTCATGTCCGGAGTGTGTGTCAGTGCAGAAGATTTCTTATATCCCCCATCATTCTGTTGGGGGGTACTCATATATCTTTCCGTATAGATTGAATCATAATATCTCCAGTCTGTGACAGGAGCCATGGCTATACCCGCTTTAAATGGAGAATCGGAGGCGGAAAGCTCCATCAACGTCATGTATCCACCGTAGCTCCAACCAAAGCATGCTACTTTCGAAGAATCAACATACGGAAGTGATGCAAAATACTTGGCACCGGCAATCTGGTCAGCTGTTTCGTATTCTCCAAGATGACGATAAACGGAGTTTGCCCATTCTCTTGTTCGATACCCGGTTCCCCTTCCGTCAACTGCAGCTATAATATATCCAAGAGACGCAAGGTAGTAAACTCCCTCCATTTTCCATCGGTTTGCTACTTCTTGCGAGTCAGGACCATTGTATTGGGTCATAACCAATGGATACTTGCGATTGGGATCAAAGTTAACCGGTTTGATGATATAAGCATCCATTTCCTCCCCTATCGCATTTTTGACTTTCAGGAATTCTTTCTTAGGTGCGGATGTATATTTTGCTGCGTAAATGGAATTGTTTTCAAGCTCTTTTACTGTCTCTCCTTTCGAATTGCAAATGGAATAAGTTGTAGGAGTGAGAGCATTGCTGTAGGTTCTTACATAGTAATCCATGTTTGCACTGAAAGATGCGGATTCGAATCCATCAATATTATTCAAGGCAATTGTAGCACCCTTTGCATCAATTCTGACTATATTGCGATTGATGGCTCCTCTTATGGTTGATTGCACGTAATACGCTCCGGTTTTAACAGATTTACCATAAAACTGCGTTACATTCCAGTTTCCCTTGGAAATCTGTCGCAGCTGATTACCATTATAATCATATTCATAAAGGTGACAATACCCTGAACGTTCACTTCCTATAACAAATGATGTTTTGCCATACGAAACCATTTGATATGAAGAAGGATTCAACCATGCCTGACTGCGCTCTTCCAATAGAAGTTTGGCAACTGTCGAACCGGGATTTACTTTGTAAAGACATAGATGATTCTGATCCCTGTTGAGTGTCATCACCATAAGCTGTGTGCCTGTGCCGTCATATTCCATCGAGGGAACGTATGACTCAATTGGAATATCCATAGTTTTGGTAGTTCTGTTGTCAATATTATATACATTGACGCTGACTTTAACGTTTGGATACCCTGCAAGTGGATATTTATAAGTATATTGTGCCGGATATGGATCTGATAGCGGTTCCGAATCACAAAAACTCTTATAATTATCGAAAGAATATGTCGGCACTTCTGACTCATCAAAACGGATATATGCCACTGATGTGTCATCCCCATTCCATCTGATAGTGTTGACAATACCGAATTCCTCTTCGTAGCTCCAGTCAGGAACTCCGTTGATAACCTTATTTATCTCTCCGTCTGTAGTGATTGGTTTGTCTGTGTCGTAATCAAGATTGGATATATATATATTGTTGTCTCTGGTGTAGGCAACCATCCTGCCGTC
>DAWBVG010000632.1:0-6131 GCA_052279865.1 Muribaculaceae bacterium | reverse complement strand
GACAATACCTGAACTTCGAAGCTACCATTACAGCAGAAACCACACTTGCTTTTACAGCCACAGAGCGTACATACGGAAATACAGACCTTTATGTTGCTATACATGGTGATCTTGATGGTCTTGTTCTGACAGAGGGTGCATATGATGGTAAAGTTATAGATCTCTCGACTCTTACTCCTTCGCAAATAACAAAAGATGGAGAGACATACAACCTTTACACTATTCCCGTAAGTCTTAAAAGCCCGAAGATATTCTGGACAAGTACAGAAGGTTATTGGATTCATGAACAAAAAACTGTAGCATCCGACGGCGAAGGCGGTTATGCGGAAGCCGGAAGTGTTTCTTCCAGCAATTGCTCGAAAAGCCAGCCTGCCTATGTTTATGTCCATAAAATCAATAAGAATAAGAAAGCTGTCATTTACGTAAAAGGCGTCCTTTCCGGCTTCGCACTTAAAGATGCAAGAGGCAACGGCTATACTCTTACTGAAGGATATAACGATATTGAATTTGACCCCATTTATAACGGCACATTCTCTATTCGTCCTTATCTGCAAAGCGAAAGCGACAAATTCTCTGCATATCGCAACTATGTCGCACTCTCCCCTGATGACAACAATGTCTATAACACAACTCTCAGTGACGGAGATATTCTCCATATCTTCCCAATTGAAGCTGCCCCCGCGCAATATACAGTAAGCGTGACACGCGATGACCGCACATCTGTAATTACACACGACAAAGTATTGAAAGTTGACCCGACAGCCAAATCTTTCAAAGTGTTTGCAGGCACAGAGATTACTGTAACTCCGCGCACAGACAGTAAATTCCTTCTCGATGGAGAAGCGACAACATCCAATACTTTCACTGTTAGTAAAGCTCACAATATCACTCTCAGCTATGAGGGCAACCTGACTGAAGCTGTTACTGATCCGGCAGACGGCACAGACGCTGAATCTCTCGAATTCGTAACAGTGACATTCCCGAACGCAACAAGCGTTGTTCGTTCTGCATTGGCAGATGATGAGATGATGTTTGTAGCGATAGGCAACAGCTGGGCACCGGCATCGACAACCATCGAAGCAATCGAGAATGCGGAGAAACCAAGCTTCAAGATATCTTTCACCCCGGCTCCAACTGAGATGAAACAGTATATTCTTGATATCCCCGCAGGTTTCTTCATCGTTGACAATGACCTTGACAGCAAACAGATCACATCAACATTGACATTGAAGAAAAACCTCACCGAGATGGCATATGCAATAGATCCCGAGGGCGATACAATGCCTGTTGCAGAGTGGGGTCCAATCTTCACCGTGATGTTTGATGACGGTATTCAGATCCCGGCTCTTGATGATGAAACTATTGCAGAGAAAGTAACCATCAAATTCAACGATGAAAAACTTGAATATGATCCCACATTCACCGGAGGTTTCGTTATGATGAGCGAGGCAAATAACCTGATGGCTCAAGTTTTGGGGGCAGCTAATAAGGAAGGCACTTTGTCTATTGAAATAGCGGCAGGACTCTTCAAGGTTGGAGATCTTGAGTCTCCAGCAATATCAAAGATTTACCAGATTATTGCTGCTAAAGAATATTCCTATACTGTAACCACTCCAACAGAATCTGATTCTCGTCACAGCTCACTTGCAGAAATCATCATAACATTCCCGGAAGCTGAAGAGATCGCTATTTGGGAATACGCATTTGCCGACCTCAAGAACGATGCCAATAGTCCCAACCCATATATTCAGAGGGGAACGATGGAAATTGTATCCGATACCCCCGCAACTCGGGCAGCAACAGGCAAAAGTGTTAAAATAACATTTAACCCAGCTCCAACTGCCAATGGCGACTATAAACTGTATATTAACGATGGTGCTTTTATATTAGATAATGTCTATCCTTCTTCTATAATTGAGCATCCACTTGTTCTTGACAGTAGTGTCGGTGTAATCGAAATCGGTTCTGACAACCTGCAGAATGCAATTGTTATCTCAATTGATGGCAAGGTATTGAGCAACAAAGCAGACAAGGCATTCATTGATAATCTTGACAAAGGCATCTATATCATTAACGGTAAGAAGTATATCAAGAAATAGCCAATGATCTCCACTTGAAAAGCGGAATCTGATATTATCCGAGAGGGATGCTTCCGCGGAAGCATCCCTCTTACTCTCGTTTTAAACTCCAACAACTTCCAAGGTTGAACAAATTTTTTCACTCATTCATGAAAACATCAAGAAAATCTTTATTATCAATATTTGTAGCTGCCACAACGGTAATATCCGCAAACGCAGCATCATATAGCAACAACATCAATGGCTTAGGCAGATATGCCTACAAATCAAGACACACTTCTGCATTCCAAGGCACAAGACAACAACGCATAGAGGCACTCTCCTCCATGATGAATCAGGTAAAGACTCCCCTAAAGGAGAATGCCTTTAAGCCGAACCAAACGTTGGGACCGGCAGACATTGCCGGCACCATGGATGGTCCCGGCAATGAAATGTGGTTTTATACCGCACATTTCACATATCAAAACATCGTGCATCAGTATTTCACAGAAAAAATTATGACGGAATATGAATTCCGTGTTTATGATGCATCAATGAAAGAAGTTGGCAGTGTTCACGACAAGGTGCGCTATGCAAGCGATGAAGTTCGGATCCCGATAGGTGGATGCGATATAGTTCCAGCCATAACAAAGAATTTCTTTAATGATGACGACAAGTATGAATTGATGGTCAGTATGGATGTAAATTCCACCACTCCCGGATACAACCATAGCCGCACAATGGTGTATTCGCTCGGAGGAGAAAAAGAAATTCTTGAGGTTCTGGATCCCGCCTATCCCGACCAATCCATACAATCGCCAACTCATACCCTGACAAAAGAATTTGATAAACCTATCACCACTGTAGGGTTTGTTGTCGATGTGCTTGATGCATCAAAAGATGGCAACGAGAATATTTTCATAAGTTTTGCGCAGGAATCATTCCCATCAAGTGAATTCGACGGTGATCTATCAAGCGACGAGGGTAAAAATTTCTTCTGGAACTATGTATCGGGGGCAAAGCAGAAATTCGAGATGTATTCGAAAGCTACCGACGATTCCGGAATCAAAAAGATTTTTGAAAAGGAAATTCCCCTTCTTTCCCTCCCCGGCAATCAAGAATCTTCTCCATATATGATATCGTTTAACCGCGATGGAGAGGCTTATTTCATCTTCCAGCAATATAAAAAACTTTTCTATAAGCCCTATTACACTTATGATGCCGAATATGAGATGGAAGAAGACAATTTCCTTAAAATAGACCTTTATAAAGTGAACGAAGGTAAAACCGAACTAATACAGACAACGGAAATACCAGTTGTAAAAGACACCTCAGTCGATGCCCTTGCAACTTATTATGCAACCGGCGACATGCGTTATATTGAAGATATCAGTTTCGGACAATACACACAAGACGGGAAAGCATCGTATGTGATAACCCGTAAGAACTATCTCTCGGGCGATCAGACAGACCAGAGCTTCTACGTTTACAGTTCCGATGGCAAGCTTCTTAAGACCCTTTTTGAATATGCCGATGGAACTCTTAGTCTTTCAAATATCTCAGGCTATGAACCCCAACAAATGTTCGTTTCTATAGAAGAAGGGAAATATATTTTTAACATGGTTAATTTAACATCCGGAGAAACAGCCACGAGAATCAATTCCGTCCTGAAGATTGATGAAGATAGCGATGCTGACCAGATGACAGCTAATCTTGACCGCACACCAGTTGGAGATTCTTACAATTATGTAATAGAATTAGGAGTTCCATCTGTTGATGAGAACGATAACAATATTCTTCGCATCGGATGGTTTGATAAAGATGGAAAATACAAAGAGATGCATGAGGTGAACATGGGTAAAGATGTGAGATACGCACAATGCTATCTGCAAGGCGCAGCCCTAAGATCCGACATATTTGTGGATGACGACCTCCACGAATATATGCTCCTTATAAAACGCAGCACCGGCACCACTACAACCCAGGAAGAACTTCTTATTGCCCAGCAGATATCTGCCGACACGCCTTCGGGTAAGAACATTCTCATTTTGACACCGGAAGAAAGGAAAGGCTCAATAATAAACATAATGCCATACTTAGGAGTGTCGTCACCGATACTATCGGTGCTTTATCAGCAGTCGGACACAGACGCACTTACAAATGATATCTACTATCTTCCTTTTGGTTCGTCGGCTGTCACAGAAATTGCTTCCGACTTTACAGATTCTGACTTCTATTATGACGGCAATGCGATTCACGCAGACGGATGCCTTATCACCGTATTCGATCTTGAAGGTAAGAAAGCGGCATCGGGCTTAAACACCGTATCAGTTTCAGGTCTGCCGTCTGGTATATATGTTGCAACAGCAAACGGCAACGCCCGTAAATTCATTGTCAAATAGTTTCTATCTAACAACAGCACATTGTGTTTATTTAAAGTATTTTTAATGAATAAGAGATTAACGACATTCGCATTAGCTGGATTAACACTCCTCTGTGCTCATGCCGCCCCCATAACCCCCGATGAAGCCTTGGCTCGCCTTGGCAAATCGCCGATGAGATCGGTTGCCGCAAAAGGGAAACTATCTCCACGGCTGGTCCACACCGCCAAGACAAAGAGCGGAAAGCCAGCAGTATACATATTCAATAAAGGTGAGAATGCAGGTTACCTCGTACTGAGTGCCGATGATACCGCCTACCCCGTTTTGGGATATTCCGACAGCGGTTCGTTCAATACTGCGGACATTCCTCCCCAGATGGAATGGTGGCTATCGGAATATGGACGTCAGATAGAATACGCCTCGGAAAGAGAAGCGTCACCCTTGGCAGCGTCACTACTGCAGGCGACACGCACCTCGCGCGAACCAATTGCGCCCATGATCAAGACCAAATGGGACCAAGGCGCGCCTTATAACCGTCAATGCCCTTCCGCCAATACTATGCGTTGCTATACCGGATGCGTTGCCACATCTATGGCGCAGGTGATGAATTATTGGCAATACCCAGAAATAGGGACAGGAAGCATCAGCTACAATTCTCCATCGATTGCAAAGAAACTCTCTCTCAATTTTGCCAACCGTAAATTCGATTGGGAGAATATGTCAGATACCTACCTTGACGGACAATACACGGAAGAGGAAGCAGACGCGGTGGCTTATCTGATGAAAGCGGCAGGATATTCTGTGAAAATGGATTATTCTACCGACTCTTCAGGTGCGCTCGCCATGTATATAAGCAACGGTCTTAAGAAATATTTCCAATATGACCCCAATATCGATTATCAGTTGCGACTTTCACACAGTGCGTCGGAATGGGAACAGCTGATATACGACAATCTGAAAAATGTTGGTCCGATACTTTATGGTGGCGGTTCCATGATCGGAGGCGGCCACTCATTTATATGTGACGGATATGACGGCAATGGTCTCTTCCACTTCAACTGGGGATGGAGCGGCATGAGCGACGGCTATTTCTCCCTTGACGCATTGGCACCTTCGGCTCTCGGATCAGGAGGAGGCGACGGGGGCGGTTATAATTTCACGCAGGATGCTGTGCTCGGAATCCAGCCTCCCACCGGCAAGCCTGCGGAAGAACGCCCGATCGTACTGACTCAGATGGGATCACTAACTGCAGAAATAGTCAATGATTCCATTAAGTTCGAACTTTTTGGTGAAGAGGGAGCCATGTGGGTGAATTACAACCCGCGAACTCTTAAACTCAAATTCGGAGCGATCATTGAGCCGCAGGGTAGCACAGGAAGCAATACAATCTACCGAACCATTTCTCCGGCAAAAGTAGAAATTGAACCGGGCTACGGCACAAGTCCAACATTGATCAAAGCCGGAATCCCATTGAAAGACAACGGACTTGCTGACGGAACTTACAAAGTAACTATGGCAACATGTCCTTCAGATGCAGAGAATGAGATATGGACACCTGTGGCAACAGCCTACAGCTATTATAATTATGTGGCAGTAACGAAACAAGGTGATACATACACCATCGATGATAAACCAATCATTATTCCTGATCTGAATACTTGTGAAATCACCAATACCTGTCTCTTATACACAT
>DAWBVG010000631.1:0-2487 GCA_052279865.1 Muribaculaceae bacterium | reverse complement strand
TTGTCAGCACCTCAAGTGCTCTATGACGAAGTGTTCGCCACGCTGCATGGCGACAAGGATTGGGTGATGGCTCTTCCTAAGAAAATGCGTTTCAGCAATTCCGACCGCAATGTGGCTCTTACTCAACGTCTGAAATTCTACATCCCTTCGCAGACAACGCAGATATTTATCGATGGCGCTCCATACCAGAGCACAACTCGTTATAACCTTGCAAATGTGCTGGAAGTGAAGACTGTCTCACATGAGGGGTCGGAAAGAATTTATAATCTTCACACTCTGAACTACGGAGAGTTTGCTACATTTTCCATTGCCGGTGTGGCTGGAACTTTACAACGCACGGAGTTTGACTATGCATATTCGGAAATTGCCCTTAACCTCCCTGCCGGAACTGATGTGACAGCCCTTGCGCCCTCGTTCACTCTCAGCGGTGACAATGTGAAGGTATATGTCGGAGACATAGAGCAGCAGTCGGGTGTTTCAACTCAAGACTTCACAACTCCGGTGACCTACCGATTTGTCACCACCTCCACCTCGGATTCATCAATCAGTGTGGAGGCGGTATGTAAAGTGTCTGTGGACTTATAAGTTTAGACCCTAACGCCTAAAAACCTAAAACCTTTTATTATATTTGCAATATCAATATGAAAAGGATCATCTTAACATTTCTGATTGGGGTTGTAGTCTCTTATTCGTTATTTGCAACGAAACACGATCCCTATGAAGGTTCTCGAATATATTGGGATATAAATTCCAAGGCAACACTTTTTCCCTCCGGGAATTATGCACGCATAATTCAGCTTCAGGGGGGAAGACTCATGGCAGTGGCGGAAGCAGGAGGTGGAATTTCAGTGTCATATAGCGAGAACGGGGGCACGACCTGGTCTTCTCCGGAACTTATAATGCGCAGTGCTTCGCTTGTGCCTTATGCCGTGCCGGATGTTATTCAGCTCAAAGACGGCACTATTGTGGTAGGCTTCAATCCGCGTCCGTCGGCTCCTTATTCCGACGATCGTAAGTTTGGTATTCGTGTCACCAGAAGCACAGACAACGGCAAGACATGGAGCGCTCCAATATTTGTGTATGATGCACAATCCACATTCTCTGATGGTTGCTGGGAACCTTGTTTCCTTGAATTGCCATCGGGAGAATTGCAATGTTATTTCGCCAACGAGAATAATTTCCAGTCTTCAAATGAGCAGGAAATATCGATGTGCCGCTCGTTTGACGGAGGTCTGAGCTGGGACGCCCCGGTGCGTATCTGTTATCGTGCAGGCACGCGCGACGGAATGCCGGTACCTATCCTTACGGAAAATGATGAGATAGTGGTAATAATAGAGGACAACGGTCATCCGAATCGCAATAGTTTTCGTGCCACAACCGTGCGCACTCCTCTTTCTGAAAACTGGTCGCAATGGGTTGATGGAGGAAGTTCGCGAAGAGAGATGATTTTTGCTGACGAGTCGGAAAAGGCGTTTATCTCGGCGGCTCCATATCTCCGTAAACTTGGCAGGAACGAGACTGTTGCTTCCTGGCAGGGAGATCGTGGAGATCGTCAGGGTAAAGGTGAGTCGTTTTTTGATATGTTTGTGGCTGTAGGTGATGCTGACGCGCGTAATTTCCGCGCCGTAAGCCAACCTTTCGGATTGAGCTTGTCGCAACATGGTCTCTGGAACTCTGTCTCGGCTCTTGATGACGGCACAGTCTTTGCTCTTTCTTCCATAGGCGATGCAACCCATGGGAATGCTATCAATGTGATGAAAGGGTATGCGATGAAGGGTTTTTCTGCTAATTTTGGCACTCCCGAAATAGATGCATCTTTTTCCGGAGAGAATTGGACGGTTAAAAATGCCCAGCAGATTTTTATGGGGAGCACCGCCACGCGTAACCGCGCCACAATGGATTTTCTCTATGATAATGAAAACCTGTATTTTTATGCACGTGTAGTTGACCGTACTATCTATACAGACAAGGTTGATGATGATGGTGTAACTCTCGGACTGGACCTCGTCAATAATTGCGACACTTATCCACAGCAAGGGATGTTCCGCATCTTTATGGATGTGAACGGTTCCTTGAAATTATATGAAGGGAATTCCAATAAATGGAATGAAGTGACAGTGCCTGAAAGTGTCAGATTTGCTGTCAATGCGAAAACTTCATATTATGATATGGAAATAGCCATCCCCTGGAGTGTGCTCGGGTGCGACGTTCCTCCTGTGGATCGACTGATGAGATGCTATCTTGAGATTCGAGACCGTCGTGACGGCGAGATTGTGAATGAGACAATACCGGATGCCATATTACGTCAGTCTTGGACATGGCCCGAATTTCGTTTGAATCCTTCTGACGAAAGCTCGGTGAAGGATATTTCTGTAAACAATGATACAACCTCGGTAACTGTTAATGCCGGCAATGTCAGCGTGAAGTCTTCACGCTGCATTGCCTCGGTTTCTATGTATGGGATCTCCGGCATCCGCTCTCATTATG
>DAWBVG010000630.1:0-13842 GCA_052279865.1 Muribaculaceae bacterium | reverse complement strand
GAATATATGTCAGTTTCAAGAGCTCATAAATTGGAGAAAGACCCTCCGGTGTCCGAAGGAGTGGGTATCAATCCTCCACAGGAGGCTCCGGCTTTGCACCCTGCAGTTCTTGCTCTCATAGAGCGTGTGGATAATTTCGATTACAATACTCCTCGTCTTGCGGAACAGCCGGACCATAGGCTTGGAACGCCAAGCAAGCTCTCGCAGGATAAGCCGGATGGACTCTTCAAGCGTCTTTTCAAAGTTTTCAAACACGACACCAATAGGTAAGAGGTAAGAGGTAATAGGTAAAAGGTAAGAGGTAAAAGGTAATAAGTGAAAAGTAAGAAGAATTGGCGTGCGGATTACGGAGTGGTGAGATTGGTATGTTAAAATTTTTAGTTAATTTTGTAATTAAAATTAACATCTTCTAATTCAAAACATGAAACGTATTGTTTTTCTTGATTATGTACGCGTGTTCGCATGTTTTCTTGTGATACTTGTGCATGCCTGTGAGAATTTTTATGGCGCGCCTGGCTCTACTGATATGGCAGGTCCACAGACATTCCTTGCCACTGAGGCTGACCGGTTATGGGTGTCGGTGTACGATGGCTTTTCGCGTATGGCAGTGCCGCTGTTTATGATTGTGTCAGCCTTTTTGCTGGTGCCGATTAAAGAGGGGCAGACCGCTATGGAATTCTATCGCAGGAGAGCTATCCGAATCCTTCCCGCATTTGTTGCGTTTATGGTGATTTATTCTACGGTGCCCATGCTTTGGAACCAGATAGATCAGGAAACATCCATGCGCGATCTTTCACATTTGGTGTTGAATTTCCCTACACTCGCCGGTCATCTATGGTTCATGTATCCGTTGATAAGTCTATATCTGTTTATCCCTATAATCTCACCGTGGCTGACAAAAGCTTCTGCCCGCGAAGAGCGTTTCTTTATCTCACTTTTCCTTATCTCCACGCTGATGCCTTATCTAAACAGGTTTTTCGGAGATGTGTGGGGACAATGTTTCTGGAATGAGTTTCATATGTTGTGGTATTTCTCCGGATATCTCGGATACCTTGTTCTTGCTCATTACATACGCGTGCATCTGGATTGGAGTTTTGCCAAACGCATGACAATCGGTTCCGCATTGTTGATAGTGGGTGCGATATGGACAATCCTGTCGTTCTATATACAGGCTGTTCCCGGCGAACTGCATGACACTCCGACAGTGGAATTGGGGTGGTCATTCTGCACTATTAATTGTGTGATGCTTACAACCGGGGCATTCCTTCTCTTCACATGTATCAAAAGAACCACAGAGCCGAAGCTTGTTGCAGATCTGTCTAATCTAAGTTACGGAATGTATCTCATGCATATTCTTTGGTTAGGTCTGTGGGTAAAGATATTTAAAGACAATATGGGACTTCCGACAGTGGCTGCAATCCCTGCCATAGCAATATGCACCTTTATGACTTGTTATGTAGCTACAAAGATTTTGTCGTTGATTCCGGGTTTACGCTGGCTGGCAGGCGTGATGACATCTTCGAAGAAGAAATCCGCAATTGTGGCAAGCGCATAGTTATGTCAGTATAATTAATGTGAAAATATTATAACTTATCGTCTCGGTTTATTGTTATATCGTTTGAATTCTTTATTTTTGTATTAGAAACTGTAAAAATCCTCTCAAACTTCCTCGAAAAAAATTTAAACAGTTTTTCTTAGAAACGAAAAAAACAATGGCAGAAGGGCAGATTTCTGCTGTGGAATACTAACTTAACAAGACATTTAATTAACATGCCCAAAATTTCAGAAACACGCATCAGCATGCTTCACGGTATTTTGCTGATAGCTTTATTTGCGTGCGCGGCCTTTTATATAGGAGAGGCACAGATTTTAAAGGAGATCTCGTTCAGTCCGATGATAATCGGTATCATTCTCGGTATGCTTTATGCTAATTCGCTACGAAACAACTTGCCGGAAACATGGGTTCCAGGTATTCAGTTCTGTTCGAAGAAGATATTAAGGCTCGGTATTATTCTTTATGGATTTCGACTCACATTCCAGGATGTTGTGAATGTCGGAGTTGCCGGAATCGTTATTGATATCATAATCGTAACCGTGACTATACTGGGAGGTATCTGGATCGGACGACTTTTGAAAATGGATAAAGAAACTGCATTGCTCACTTCTGTCGGAAGTGGCATATGTGGTGCAGCTGCCGTGCTTGGAGCAGAATCTACAATCCGTACCCAGCCATATAAGACAGCTGTAGCCGTGGCAACAGTCGTTATCTTTGGAACTGTCTCAATGTTTCTTTACCCCATTGCTTATACATCGGGATGGCTTGATCTTTCGCCGCAGGAAATGGGTATCTATACCGGTTCCACACTTCATGAAGTTGCTCATGCCGTAGGAGCGGGGAATGCAATGGGTACCGATATTGCGAACGTATCCATTATTGTGAAGATGATCAGGGTAATGCTTCTCGTGCCGGTATTGATTATATTGGGATTCTGGGTTGCACGTCGCGGTTCGAAGAACAATGCTGCCGGTGCAGAGAAAGGGAAAGTAAGCATCCCATGGTTTGCAGTAGGGTTCCTTGCCGTTATCGGATTCAATTCGTTAAATCTTCTTCCTGCAGTTTTTGTTGATGCAATAAATTATTTCGACACTTTCCTTCTGACAATGGCTATGGCAGCCCTTGGTGCCGAGACCAGCATTGACAAGTTCAAGAAAGCGGGAGCCAAACCATTTGTCTTGGCATTCTGTCTTGACGTATGGTTGATAATCGGTGGTTACATTCTTGCCAAATATGTTGCTCCGATGTGTCTCTAATATAATATAACCATATAACCGCAAAAGGTCGCTTCCTTTATCCGGAAGCGACCTTTTGCGGTTATATGATAAATTGATTCTTAGAGATCCTTCTTTTTGCTGCGTTTCTTTGCCGGATCGCAGGTGAGGCCGACTCCCAATTTCTGGAATATTTTGTGGTCTACCTCGCCAAGCATTACAGTGGAATGCATCTGACAGCCTTTGAGTTTCCGGAGCTCTGCAAGAGCGAGTCGGCAGTTCTCATTGTGAGTTGACAGCACTGCAAGGGCAACCAACACCTCATCGGTGTGGAGGCGAGGGTTACGGCTGTGGAGACAATCGGTTTTCATCTTCTGAATCGGTTCGATCATTTCCTGGGGTATAAGCTTAATGGAATGGTCGATGCCTGCAAGATGTTTCATTGCGTTCAGCAGGAGCGCTGCGCTGGGTCCCAGGAGGGGAGATGTCTGTGCTGTTATGATGGTGCCGTCAGAGAGCTCAATGGCAGAGCACGGCACTTCGTCTCTCTCTGCGCGTGAACGCGCGGCAGTAACAACTCTGCGATAAGACACATCAATCTTTGCCTGATTAAAAAGTAACGCGATTTTGTTGACTTCGCCATCATTTGTTTCACCCTGTGCAAAACGGTTGAGTGCGGTGAAATAACGGCGAATTATCTCATTGCGTGATGCATCGCAGCATACCTCATCATCGCTGATGCAGAAGCCAACCATATTGACACCCATATCTGTCGGCGATTTGTAAGGATTGCTACCGTAGATACCTTCGAACAGGGCGTTGAGCACCGGGAAGATCTCAATGTCGCGATTGTAATTGATGGCAGTCTCACCATATGCCTCAAGATGGAACGGATCAATCATGTTGACATCGTTGAGATCTGCTGTTGCTGCTTCGTATGCTATGTTTACGGGATGTTTGAGAGGAAGATTCCATACAGGGAAGGTCTCGAATTTCGCGTATCCGGCTTCAACGCCACGTTTGTGTTCGTTGTATAGCTGGCTGAGACATACCGCCATCTTGCCGCTTCCGGGACCCGGTGCCGTTACTATTACGAGAGGACGACTGGTCTCAACATAATCGTTTTTGCCAAAACCTTCGTCAGAATCAATAAGACCGACATTGTTTGGATATCCCTCGATTGTGTAGTGACAATAGGATGTTATGTCCATGCGCTTGAGTTTCTCCCGGAAAGCATCCGCACTTGCCTGACCATTGTAATGGGTGATGACTACTGACCCTACAAGAAAACCTCTTTTGATGAATTCCTCGCGGAGACGGAGCACGTCCATGTCATAGGTGATGCCAAGATCACCGCGCATTTTGTTTTTTTCGATGTCTTTTGCGCTGATTACTATTATGATTTCAGCTTTGTCTGCAAGATTGCTGAGCATTCTCAGCTTGCTGTCGGGTTGAAAGCCAGGGAGCACGCGGCTGGCGTGATGGTCGTCAAAAAGTTTGCCGCCGAGTTCCAGATAAAGTTTGTTTCCAAACTTCGCAATTCTCTCTTTTATATGCTCAGATTGGATTCTGAGATATTTGTCGTTGTCAAATCCGTATTTCATAACGGGATGCAAAGTTAATAAATAATCGCCAATTTTTGAAATCGCCAATTCCAAAATTTTAAGTAATTTTGTAAATCAAATCTATATTGAAGTGAAAAGAAAAAATATAAAGGATTCTACTATATATATCATTGTCTTCTGCGTTGTGGCGTTTGCCGCTATATGTATTTTCCGACCTCGTGAGAAAGGGGAGGAGAAGAAGACGGCGATGGCGACAGTTGGTGACACCTGGATTGATACCCTTACTAACGAATCATCGGATTTTGAACCTTTGTTCCCTATGGAAAACGAGATAGAACGTTTTATGTCGAAATGGGATATAAAGGGGATGTCTATTGCTGTTTCCAGAAATGATTCTCTGGTATATACTAAAGGATTCGGATGGGCAGACAGGGAACGAGGCGAAAGAATGGAGGCAAATTCCATAATGCGGATTGCCTCGGCTTCGAAGCTTGTCACTGCAGCCGCCATAATGAAACTTGTGGAGGATGGCAAACTGAGTCTGCAGAGTCATGTGTTTGGAAGCAACGGGCTCCTTAATCAATCGGATTTTACAGATGCTATCAGGGATCCGCGGATGGAAAATATCACTGTCGAACATCTTCTCCGACATCAGGGTGGTTTCACTCTTGGTGCGGGTGACCCGATGTTCAATACGGTCGAACTGAAGAAAGCAAAGCATCTTACGAACGCTCCTACCAATGAAGAGTTGATAAAGATTGTGCTCGGACGCAGACTCGGTTTTGAACCCGGCAACGGACGCAGATATTCCAATTTCGGGTATATGTTGCTGTCGATGGTGATCGAGAAAGTGTCGGGACAGAACTATTGGGATTATGTGCGCCAGAATATTCTCGAACCTGCCGGGGCATATGGTTTCATGCCTGCCACGAATTATTATGCGGAAAAGAATCCGAGAGAAGTGAAATATTATTCCCCTGATGCGGAATTGGTAGAGGATTTCAATACGCCCGGGAAGATGGTTGATCGCTGTTATGGTGGAGCGAACATCAATGCCCTTATGGGTGCCGGCGGATGGTGCACGTCCGCGGCTGCATTATGCCGCCTTGTTGCTGCAGTTGACGGAGATCCGCAGGTGAAGGATGTGTTGAAGCCCGAGAGTGTGGCGCAGATGACCGCCCATCAGGAGAAAGAGAAGATTTGTTTTGGCTGGACCGATTCCGATGCAAAAGGTAAATGGAGCAGAAGCGGAACCCTCTCTTCCGCACACGCCCTTATCGAGCGCTTTCCCGATGGCGAATGCTGGGTGATCACCATGAATTCGGGAGTGTGGACAGGATTCCGCTTCACTCGCGATATGTCGCGTCTTATAGAACGGCTCAGGAGCCGCTATTCATTTGAGTTGCCTTCGAGAAACCTGTGGTAACTAATGCTCCAATTGCCATTATGGCAGCCGAAACTATCAATACGGTTATAGCTCCTCCCGATTTGAGGAGAATTGGAATAATAAACACTCCGAGAACGGCGCCTATCTTTCCGATGGATGCTGCCAGTCCGACACCTTGTCCGCGTTGTGCAACAGGATAAATCGAAGGTGGAAGCACATACGTTATAAGGTGAGGACCGATATTGAGGAAGAGTTCAAAAGCCATAAATGCGCCGATGGATATCCATTTGTTCCATCCGAAATGATAGGAGAGAGTCAAAACTATCAACGACAGGGTGCACATCCAGAAACCCATTGATTGAATCCTCACGATGCTGCGCCCTTTATTGATAAGGATAAGACCGATTATGAATCCAGGAAGGATGATACAGCTGATCCACAACGTGATTTTAACAGAATCGGTAACATGGAATATCGGGTTTTCTCCGGGTGTGAAATGTTCGAGACCAAGAGCCATCACCAAGATAGGAAGGAAGACTCCGATACCGTAAACACCCATCCCTTCACATGCCCAGGGCACGCCACTGAGAATTACCTTACGCCAGTTCTCTTTCAGAAATTTCCATAGCGATATTCTGACTGAGGCGGCAGCCGGAGCGGAACTCTTAGCCTGCTCAATAACGGCATCCGGACCGAAGAATTTCTTCGCCGCTTCTTCCGCTTCAGCTGTGCGACCCTGGTCGAGAAGCCATTTCGGACTCTGATAAAATTTTATTCTAAGCAGAAGCATCACGCCTGCCGTGATGGCGATGATCCATAAAAGATGTGACCAGAGGTCTGCGCTTTTCCAATAAGAGAGAAGTCCGAAACAGATTGCTGCCACAATAATGTTTCCCAATGCGCAACCAGCCTTGGCAACGCCCACCATCAGCGATTTGTAGCGAACAGGCATCAGTTCCGAAACATAATCCGAATCAAGGCTGTATTCTCCTCCGATGCCGAAGCCAACGAAAAAGAGGCATATCGTAAGCATGGCGACAGAAGGGAATAAAATGCCCATTACAGATGCTACAAAGATGAGGGCAGGACAGAAACGGAAGAAGAAAAGGTATCCGTATCGATCGCTGAGTCGACCGAATACCACTGATCCGACCACAATACCGATGAGATCAACAGCGCCTATCAGACCTTGCATGAATGAAGATAATTCAGGATGCAGGATGATATTGAGCATAGGAATGATAATGCCGGCGAGTGTGGCTACGGCTGTGCCGATCATCTGACCGAGCGACGCCACAAAGACAATATAATAATGTCGAGGCGTCATTTTCATTGTAGCTATATCTGTCATGTTTTCTACTTTTTGACTGAATCGTCGGAACTTTTGTCTGGTTGATCCGGACTAAAGAATGAATATGCCGGGAAGAGGAAAAGCCAGGTGGCTACACAGAACGGACCTGTAAGAGTAGGAAGACCCATAGGCGCGAAGAATGAGTTCATGGCGGCTTGGATGAAGACGGTGGCTATTACGCCGATTATTGTCCAGATTGCGGATTTCCAGGAATAATTGCAATATGTTGCACCAAGTGCTATACCGGTAAGTACAGCGCTGAATCCGTAAAGTCCGTTTGCTATGTCACCGCCGGGACCTTTCCATGCTATGACGATGAACAATGCAATTGCTGAAGAAACGGCAGCCCACAAGGTTGCCCTCCAGCTGCTGACTGCCAATGCTGCGAGGAAGAAGATTCCGGTAACCCATGAATTTATAAGAAATACCTGTGCGATTCCTTTGAGCCAATATTGCACGAGTCCCCAGAAATGCATGTCAAGCGCTTCATGTGTGCCTAAAGGAAGTTCCGGAGTGCCCATGTTTATAGCCGGCATTCCGTTGAAGAGTCTGGCGGCAAGAAGGAAAAACCAAGTGCATAAAACAAACGGAAATGTAAACGTTGACATTTTCCATTTTCCCCAGATGTTGTCGAGACCGGAGCGAACCCATGTGGTCATTGCTGCGCAAAGGATGAGCGCAAGCCACATCCATATTGTATTGCCAAGAAACGTTGGGAATGCGCATCCGACAAGACATCCGTTGAAGCCCCAGAGTCCTTGCCCTCCCTTGGTGTCGGGGAGTTGCAGGATATACCCAGTGAGGGTAGAAACTATCGCTCCCAAGAGGAGTCCCCATGCAACGATGCCTATTCCTTCTTCATAAGCGCCCCAGAAGATTCCGATGGTGAAAAGGATTCCTGTCCACATGGAATCCTGAAACATAACCTGTCCGATTCCGCGAAATAAAGTTCGCGGAAAAGTGCGGACAGTGGATTTTAGTGTGTAAATAAGTGCCATATCGTAACTCTTTAATAATACTCTAAACCTATTTCAAAATTTAAACGTTTTTAATATAAATTAGGTTTAAATTACGACATTATAACACTATGAATATCCACACATTTGCCAATTTCTTACGCAGAAGGGGAGTGCTGATGATCCTGCATGTGGCAATCATGCTTCTTTCTGCATGGCTGATTTATACTATATCTGTCGACACATTTTCAAATGTATCGTTTTATGAAGAACCGAAGTTTCAGAAACAGCAATTTTGGATCTGCGTTATCTTTATGGCAGATTTCTTCATAGAGTTCTTCCTTTCCTATGACAAAAAGCACTATCTCGCCACTCATTTCGTGTTCTTTTTGGTGGCGATTCCATATCAGGCGGTGCTCTACCATTTCGGATGGCATCTGTCGAAAGAGGTAGCGTATCTTGTGAGATACATACCGCTTATCAGAGGCGGTTATGCGATGGCGATTGTTGTCAGCTGGTTTACTTATAATAAAGCTACAGGATTATTTTTTACGTACATAATCACACTGTTCTCTACAGTGTATTTTGCGAGTCTTACGTTCTATCTTTTCGAATATAAGATCAATCCCGGAGTTACATGTTACGAAGATGCTTTGTGGTGGGCAGCCATGGATGTAACTACTGTCGGATCGAACATTGAGGCAGTCACAGGAGTTGGCAGGGTTTTGTCGGTGTTGCTTGCAGCGCTCGGCATGATGATGTTCCCCATCTTCACCGTATATGTCACCAACCTTATTACCCAGCGCAACAAAGAAGCCGGGACGCACAACGACGAGATCTCCCTCATCAAAGCCTACCGTCAGTTTGTCAAGAACCACCCCGACCAGGCGAAAACCCTCCGCGACGAAACCTCCGGTGTCTCCGACACCTCGTCAGATAATTCTAATAGTAAGTGATGGTGCGGGATTCGGTGGCGGTGAAGGGTTCGGTCTGGGGGCGGCCATAGTCGCCGGTGTCGGTCATTGTGCGTGAGGTTGAATCTCCCTTGAAGGAGCGTTTGGTCCAGTTGTTCTCTTTGTCGAAGTCGAGATAGGTGATGGTGAATGTGGCTTCCCAGAGCTCTTCGGGTCCTTCGGATTTATATTTGCCTGAAATAGGATTGCCGTCGGTGTCGAAATTCGTGAATTCGAGTTCGAAGGTTGTGCCGTCGCTTTCCCGGCACTCTGTCTCGTCAATGAAACCATCGGGTGTGCAACTGATTTCGTTGTCTGTATAGTCTGAGAAATTACTCGTTAAAAGCCCTTCCTCATTGAAGGTCAACGGTCCGGATAGGCATGACACGAATGATGAATACTCTTTGGTCTTTACCGATTTTACTTTGCCGTGGAGTCCAAATTTCTTCAAATCATCCGATTGGTATGCAGCAATTGTATCCCCGGCAATGGAGTCCGGCAAAGTTGCAGTAGTTTCAACCTGAATGGAATCGGATGATGATACGGATGCTGAATCGGCCTCTGTGTTGCCTCCTTTACTGCCGCAAGCTGCGGCGAGAAGGGCAACAATCGGGAATGCGAGTATTCTTGTTTTCATTATTTATGGTTTATCGGACAAAATTGTATTTATAGTTTATGGGACAAAGATAGTGAATCAAATCAAGATACACAAAAAATCCGCATTCATTAGAATGCGGATTTTTTGTTGGTTTGAATTTTCAATTACTGCTGGGGATTCAGACGATATTTGAGCGCCACTGTTCCGGGGGTAGCTCCGTCAGGAAGATCTTCAGCCGTTTCCACAACTGTTACAATTGTGGATAACTGTGCGTAAGCTATTGATTTATCCACCTGCAGCACATCGAATGCGAGGGTGAAGAGATGGTTGCCGATAGGAAGATAAGCTGCAGCAATCGAACCTCCAAAAGGTTGAACGATGGTATAGCCCATTCCTACATGGTCGAGCACATAATTCACGCCTGAGATGCCGGCGGCTTTTCCACCGAGACCTTCCGCTGTGATGCTTGCAACAGTAAGTGGTTCACCAGAGACAATATAAATGCGTCCGTTGGCGTCAACGGCATTGTCGATATTCACTGTGATATCAACTGAAGGCATGTCGTCGTCATCATGACACGAAGTCAGGAATCCGAGTGGTAGCAGCAAAAGGAGATAAAGTAACTTTTTCATACCGATTAAAATTTTAAAATTAAATTAGTGTTTTTCATAATTATATCTTAATAACACTTAAGAATGGTTTTGGATTGATTGTAATGTGTTAATTAACACTTTATAAGCGGTGAGGTATTATTCGATCTCTCCGAGGCCGTCTGACGCGCATAGAAGAAACCTCACACCGACCGTATGTTTCCTGCGGAAACATACGGTCGGTGTGAGGTTATAACTAATCACTCTCTCCGAGGGTTGTCGCTAAATTTCTTCACTGAAGGCGGGAGTCTCAACCGGTTTTGTTTCGGTTGCTGCGTTTTCCTTGATGAGGAAGACGCATGCTGCGCCAATTATGAGTGAGATTCCGGCAATCATCATCATCAGATATTCGGGAGCAAGCTCACCGGGTGTGCTGAGAAGTGAGAGGATCCAACCTCCGACAAGTGCCGCTACAATCTGTGGAATGCAGATTGTGCAGTTGAACAGACCGAGATATGCACCGATGTTTCCACCCTTAAGGGAGTTTGTAAGGATGGTGAACGGCCATGCGAGCATTGCTGCCCATGCGCATCCGATAAGGATGAATGCGATGAAGAGCATCCATTGATCTGTGAAGAATGCAGTCATTATGAAACCAGCAGCTCCGAGAAGCAGGGAGAGAATGTAAGAGAACTTCCGGCTTCTGAAGCGAGGAAGAACCACTGCCCAAAGCACAGAACCGACCGCCTGCACTGCGAACAACAGTCCGAGCCAGTTGCCTGCGTCGTTATATTCGGGAGATGCCGCGTCGAGCACAGTCTTGGAGATGTAGCTGCAGTCTGCAGCGTTCTCAATCTTATGCGACGAGGCGTCGTTCATATCTAAAGAGCCGTCGGGGTTCTTGACCACAATATCTGCAGTTGTGAGAACGAAGGAACCTTCGGCAGTGTCAAGGAAATCACTTGTTTTGTTGCCGTGGTCGATGATTATCACAGAATCATTGGCAATGAGGTATTTTGCCTGATAATTCGCGCCATTGTAGCTGATGCCGGTAATGGTCTCAACAGTAGGAGTTGAGAAGGCGTTGTGGGCGACAGTATTTGTAGCGTAGGTCCAGAGGAAAAGGAATGCGAACCAGCAGAAGAACTGCACCGTACCAACAGTCCAGAATGTAGAGGGCGCCTTGCGGAGAAGGGTAATCACATTGCTTGAACCTTTCTCTTTGATTTCAGTTACTCCATTATATTCATTATAAAGCTTGGGAGGCCACTCCTTTACTTTTATTAATGAATAAATCACGCAGATAAGGAGAATGGCAGCTCCAAGATAGAACGACCAGATCACGGTATCGGGCACAACACCGGTAGGTGCAACATTCTTCATTCCCAACCACATGAGGAGGAACGGAAATATGTAACCTACGATAGATCCTGCATTGCAGAGGAAGCTCTGGATGGAATATGCCAAACCTTTCTGCTTTTCGTTCACCATATCTCCTACGAGCATCTTGAACGGCTGCATAGCCATGTTGATGGATGTGTCGAGGAGCATCAGGGCTACAAGACCGAATAGAATCGCGCTTGAGACTGTGAACTGGAAACTTCCGGCATTCGGAAGAAGACACATCACAATCACTGCCACCAGTGCACCAAAAATCAGGTAAGGGAGGCGGCGTCCAAAACGGTTCCATGTGCGGTCAGACATCATTCCGACGATGGGCTGGACCACAAGACCCATCAGAGGGGGTAAAATCCAGAAATAACTGAGATCATGTGGATCCGCACCGATGGTGGTGAAGATTCGCGACACGTTCGCGCTCTGAAGAGCGTAAGCAATCTGGACCCCGAAGAAGCCGAAGGAAAGATTCCACAGCTTCCAGAAGCTTAAGTCAGGTTTGGTTTTCATGTAAGATTTTATTTAGTGTTTTTTTATTTGGGAGTAGAGCCAGGCTATTTCCTCATTCCATATCTGCTCGTTGGGTGTCTCCAGGATCAGCGGCATGTCGTCGAAGCGGGGATCGTTGACAAGGCGGATGAAGAAATCCTCTCCGAGGGTTCCTTTGCCGATCTCTTCGTGACGGTCGATGCGAGAACCGAGCTCACGTTTGTCGTCATTGAGATGCAGTGCTCTGAGATATTTGCCACCAATGATGCGGTCAAAATCAGACCATGTTTTCTGATACCCTTCTTCCGAACGAAGATCATAACCTGCGGAATATGTATGACATGTGTCAACGCAGACACCGGCGCGGCTTTTGTCTTCAATCTTATCTATAATGCGGGCAATCTGTTCAAATTCAAATCCGAGATTTGAACCTTGTCCTGCTGTTGATTCGATAACTGCTGTCACGCCTGCGGTCCGGTCAAGCGTGATATTGATACTTTCTGCAATTAGGTCGAGGCAATCGTCCACTGCAAGCTGGTTCAGATGGCTCCCGGGGTGGAAATTCAGCATTGTCAGACCGAGCTGTTCGCAACGTTGCATCTCCTCAAGAAAAGATTTTCTTGACATGGCAAGTTTCTGAGGATCCGGACTTCCAAGATTTATGAGGAAATTATCATGAGGAAGAATATGACGGGGAGAAAATCCTCCGGCTTCGCAGGCTGTTTTAAACTTGATTGCCTCCTCTTCAGATATTGGTTTTGAAGCCCAACGGTTGCTTGATCCGGTAAAGAGTGCAAACGCCTTGGCTCCTATTCTTGTAGCTTCGAGGGGAGCATTGGATACTCCTCCTTTAACGCTCACGTGAGCGCCAATATATTTCATATCAATAAGAATTTATCAATTAAGCATACTGATCACCTTCGGGCGATCAAGATAATCACAAAGTTAAAAAATTTTTTTCACTTGCCTGCCTATTTCTACCATAATATTATAAATTTTAGTTAATTTCGTGAAGAAAACTTGAAAGCATGGAGCTCTCGAAAGCAAAACAAGGGATATATTCACAGTTGTCGCGCCGAAAGATGCGCGACCGTTATGGCTTATTTGTGGCGGAAGGTCGCAAATGCGTAGCCGATACTATCGGCAGATTTGATATGGAGGCAGTAATCGCACTTGATCCTGATTCAATTCCTGAGGAATGGGGATGCGGGAATGTGTTGTTTCAGGTTTCCGAGAATCTGATGGGCAAAATATCATCTCTGTCAACACCGTCAGACGTATTGGCTGTTTACAGAATTCCGGAGGGTTATTACGAGAATGTGCCAAAACCTGATTCAGATAAATTGTATCTGCTTCTTGATGGTATCCAGGATCCTGGGAACATGGGGACGATCATACGAACCGCTCATTGGTTTGGCATAGATCGTATTTATGCCTCACAGGATACAGTGGATATATTTAATCCCAAAACAGTGCAGTCCACGATGGGGTCTCTCGGGAAAGTGGAGGTCGTATATTGCAATTTATGCAATCTGATTAAGGATAATCCTGATATGCCGGTATACGGAACTTTGCTGAATGGGAAGAATATATATGAAGCATCCCTCACAGGGCAAGGCTTCATCATCATGGGTAATGAAGGCAAGGGGATATCTGAAGCCATGAGAAACCTGGTGACATCTCCTTTGCTGATTCCGCCATATGATGCGGAAAATCACTCCGAGTCGCTCAATGCGGCGATTGCTACGGGGGTTGTTCTGGCTCAATTTCGGGGGCGCGGAAATGGGGC
>DAWBVG010000629.1:0-3413 GCA_052279865.1 Muribaculaceae bacterium | reverse complement strand
CTTCCTTGCCGCGAGGCTGCAGTTGCGAGCAACCGCAGCTACGACTTGACGCTCACGTTAGAGTCATGCCAATTCTTCCTTTTTACCTGTTCCCTTTTACTTTTTACTTTATCGGGCGCAGCCCGATAAACGCGGATTTATCTGGAAATTTTGGAACATGAAACTGAACACCTCATTTGATTATTTTAATACCAAGTATGACAAATTCGGTGACTGGCGAGATTTCAGATCATCGCCAATCACCGAATCATTCGTTGTTGAGTCAAGTCATACGTTATGAATCCGCATGACTATCGGAGCTGTTATTTCACGTATATCATAGTCGCGGTATTGTTGTGGCGTACTATATAGAGTCCGTTGGACAGATAGTCGCGGATTTCGCCCCAAGGTTTGTTGAAGTGGAGCATGATGCCGGATGCTGTGTATACGGATACTTTCTCGTTGTTGTCGATAAGTACATCGGCAATGCCGCTTACTTTCGTGCATGTGCCGTGGATTTCCACGTCATGTGCGGGCATTGTCTCAGGTATTTCGTCTATCCACCTTTCAAACTTATAACCTTCCGGCACTTCGGGGTCTTCGATAGTAATTGGCGCACCATATTCTACCATCTCAGATTTGTAGATGTCTTCGTTGAGATGCAACGTAAGTTTGTAGTAGTTGATTGTGAAGGAGCCTGTTACTGTTACATCCTTTGCAGGCATAACTTCAGGAAGACCCTGCCAGCCGGAGAAAGTGTGTCCCTCTTTTACGGGATCCGCTTCTGCTGCGATCGCATCCCCTTCATAATGCTGCTCTTCCTTGTAAGGTTCACCGTCAAGAATGTATGTAAGTGTATATTTGTACATATTCTTCAGATACAGGCGACTGTCAGCTTCTATAGTTGTGACGGTATGCGTGAGAGCGGCATCAGAATACCAGCATACCTCCTGACCGTTGATAGATTTCGGCAGGGTAGCATTGGAGTAAAGTGTATGCTCGGCTTCTGAGTCTGCGGCATTTGGTTCAACCACAGTATATGTCACCTTATACACTTTGTCATTGCTGAATACGGGGTGTGGGTTTTCACCTATTTTCTGTCCAAAGGCAGTTCCGAGCTTATATGCGATCTCTCCGCTCGCCATGCACTCCTCTGTCACGAGTGTGTAGCCACCGGTTTTTGCGTAGTCGGTTGTTGCGAAGGCATTGGTGATGTTGTCAACGGTATAAGTGCTGTAAGCTATCGCGTGACTGTTCGCATGGTCCTCGATTGCTCCAACGTTGAATACATTGCTGATTGCCACATCGCAGTCTTTTGACAGGTTGCCTACAATGCCCGCACGCGACGACTCAGCATATATGGCACCTGCGTTGTAACAATTGCTGATGGTTGATGTGTTCTGAGTCAAAGTTCCCACAATGCCGCCTACACCTGACTTGGCTCCGTGGATCTCAGCATAGTTCGCGCATGCGTCAATGTCAGTAAAGCCTTTGACATATGAAGCGATACCTCCAAGAGTCGAATTGCCGTTGATATAGCCGTAAACCGTTACTCCTGAGATACGGGCGCGATTGTCGGTGTCAGTTCCTTCTACACATCCGAAGAACCCAAGATAATTGTTTTTCGGCTGATTTATGTACAAACCTTTGATGGTATGACCGTTGCCGATAAATTCTCCGGTAAATGATTTTGCGACAGTACTTCCTATCGGAGTCCAGTCGTAGTCACCGAGATCAATGTCGGAAGTCAGCATCGCCTTTGCACTGCGTTCGCCGGCATTGACCTTATCGCTGAACCACGCAAGCTCGGAGGCAGACGATATGACATAGTATCCGTCTGCATTCAAGACTGGTTCTTTAGAGTTGGTGCCATACCAGTCATCGTCAAGACCTTCAGGCACAACAGTAAATGTCTGGAGTCCGTCGGCATCATCGGGAATATTGTAAGTCAATCGCTGACAACGGTTGCCGGGAGCATAAGCGACTACGTCATAGTTTCCGTAGGTGCCTTCATAGAAACCTTCTGCATCGGGTTCGAGCTCCTTGCCGAGATATGATACTGTCACGTTGCCCTTCTCAACCTTGAAATCAACCTTGATGGGGAATTTCTTGACAGCAGTAAGGGGTATCCTGACATCCGGTATAGAACCGAAGTATGTCTTGTGAGGCACAGCTGTGAAATTGGGCGAGCGACCAGCGTTGGGGTCGATGTTGCGATGATTGCCTATGGGATCGCCGTAGCCGTTAACCTGAATCACACCATCGGTAAATGTCAATTCGGGTTCGGCATTGATGTCATGGTCGGCAGGAATATCGAGTGTGACTGCCTGTGCCTTGTCTACAGAACCGAATTTATACTGATTGGCGCTTAGGATCAGCGATGTGCCGTTGGGAACACCATTATAGGTTACGTATGCCGACATGTTGTATATACCGGAGAGTTTGTTGGCGGGATGGCGTAGTCCTGAATACTGGATTGCCACCTGATCGCCCGGCTGGTAGATTTTGCTGCCGGGACGGTTTACATTTACAATTTCGCGATGGCATTTCTTGGCGGTGAAGACCTGATAAGCAGACTTTCCGGCATTATCCGTCATCTGTACAATCTGGCGCCCTTCTTTGAGAAGCACTGTGTAGGTGCCGTCAGCATTTACGGTTACGCCATCGTTACCGAAACCTGTATAGGTTGCCATCTGTTCGCCTATGGTTGGATAGGCAATTTTTACTTCTTTTGCTCCGTCAGCCTTGAAGGTGTATGAGTATCCGGCTTCAGTGTCGAGATAATAGAATACGTCGTGCTCGGCATCAACGTAATCTCCTGCAAGTTTGAGAGCACCCTGGTTATGTTTCTCGTTGAGAAGCATCTGCGCGTCAACGGCAGATTTGCCCTGACCTACGGTTATGACATAGGCAGCCGTGTTCTCGGGCCATATGGCACCCCAGTATTCACCTCCCATATATGCCTGCTTCACCCCCGTGGATGAGGCATAGAAGTTGAGTCCAATGGCATCGTAAGTCACGAGCACGATTGCTGTGCCTTCACCCACTGCCTTGAGATTAGCCCATGCGGATCCCGCTTTCTGCTCAACTTTGAGGACAGAGTCGCTTTCTTTGCCGTCAAGTCCGAGGATGGTATAGTGGAAATCCGGTTCTATGAAATAGTTGTTGGTGGAGTTCTCCGTAAGCTGCCATGTGCGCATGGCATGTGCAAGGAAAATATCGCCGACATTGAGATCGATATAACCTTCTTTGTTGACATTGACAAAAATATCACCTGTCTCGAAGCCTTCGTTGGCTTGGACGTCATGCTTGATTGTCTTGGGATCAAAGGCTTCATAGTCGGATTGAGTGAACATTAGTACGGGGCGTTTTGCCACGTCTTTGTTCATTGTGAAATAACCGCCCTGTGTAAGCTTGCCCGGCATGGAGGTGCG
>DAWBVG010000628.1:0-5783 GCA_052279865.1 Muribaculaceae bacterium | reverse complement strand
GTGTAGATCTTGTGGGCGGAGACACATCAGCTTCTGTAACCGGTTTGGTGATAAGTATAACTTGTATCGGAGAGGCTTCGAAGGATGAGATTGTTTATCGTTCCGGGGCAAAAGAAACAGACCTGATATGTGTATCTGGCGATCTTGGGGCTGCATATATGGGGCTTCAGCTACTCGAAAGAGAGAATCGTGTTGCCGCCGGCGCAAAAGAAGGAGAAGAATTCCAGCCGGATTTTGCCGGCAAGGAGTATATCCTTGAGCGTCAGCTTAAACCGGAAGCAAGAAAAGACATAATAGCTATGCTCCGAGAGCATGGAATCAAGCCTACATCTATGATGGATGTAAGCGATGGATTGTCTTCAGAGTTGCTACATATCTGCAAATCTTCTGATGTCGGGTGCCGGGTGTATGAAGATAAAATTCCTATTGATTATCAAACTGCAGTGATGGCTGAAGAGCTCAATATGAATCTGGTTATGGCTGCAATGAATGGGGGAGAAGACTATGAACTTCTTTTCACTGTGCCCTTAACTGATCATGATAAGATTGAAAAGCTAAAGGGTGTAAGCATGATAGGTTATATTACAAAACCGGAACTTGGAGCTGCAATGGTGACAAGAGACGGTAATGAAATTCCCATTACTGCTCAAGGATGGAATGCATTTAGAAGTGAGAAGTAAAAAGTAAGAAGTAAAAAGTAAAAAGTAAAAAGTAAGAGGGAGAATTGGCGTAACTCTATAGACCGGTATGAGTCTGACTATCATGCTTCGGTTAGAGTCTTGCCAATTCTCCTTCTTACTTTTCACCTCTTACTTCTCACTCCTATTTACTACGTAATTTATTATTTTTATCAAATGTTAAAGGTTATTTAACAGAGAAGATTATTCTTTTAAGTTAATAAATGCTATTTTTGCAATTCGATTGGGAGAACGTATGAAATGCGGAATCCTTTACTTTGTTGAATAATTATAAACTATAATGTATGTCATAATTTATGACATGCTCATATAAATTATAAATCACAACCAGCATATGGAGGAAACAGTAAACATTCGGGAGCTTAATGATCTTATAGCTTCCAAAAGTAATTTTGTAAGCATGATCCGCACCGGGATGGACCGTCGAATCGTTGGACAGAAACATCTTGTGGATTCATTATTGATAGCACTTCTATGTAATGGTCACGTTCTCCTTGAGGGCGTTCCCGGTCTTGCCAAGACTTTGGCAATCAAAACTCTTGCAAGCCTGGTATCTGCAAAATACAGTAGAATCCAGTTCACTCCTGACTTATTGCCTGCAGACGTTGTCGGAACGTTGATATACAGTGTAAAGAAAGAAACCTTCGAAGTAAAGAAAGGACCTATTTTTGCTAATTTTGTTCTTGCTGATGAGATCAACCGTGCGCCGGCTAAAGTGCAGAGTGCTCTTCTTGAGGCAATGCAGGAACGTCAGGTTACAATTGGAGATGACACATTCAAGCTCCCAGATCCTTTCCTTGTGATGGCAACCCAAAACCCGATCGAGCAGGAGGGAACTTATCCTCTTCCTGAAGCCCAGGTTGACCGTTTCCTTCTCAAGGTAGTCATAGGTTACCCAAACAAAGAGGAAGAAAAGGTAATCATCCGTCAGAATATCAGGGGTGAGCAGTCTCCGGTGAATCCTGTTATTGATCCTCGCGAGATAGTGGAGGTTCAGAAAATTGTTGAGAAAATTTATCTTGATGAGAAGATTGAGAATTATATCGTTGATATAGTGTTTGCTACTCGTCAACCTTCAAAATTCGGTCTTAACGACCTTCAGAGCATCATTTCATTCGGAGCCTCTCCTCGTGCATCCATCAGCCTTGCGCTTGCATCGCGGGCTTATGCCTTCCTGCAGGGCAGAGGATATGTAATACCTGAGGATGTAAGGGCAGTCTGCCATGATGTGCTTCGTCATCGAATCGGGTTGACGTATGAGGCTGAGGCTAATAACATCGGAACTGACGAGGTCATAACAGATATCCTCGATAAAGTTGCAGTGCCCTGATATGAGGCTTGCAATTTGTTTTCAAAATCGTGTTTGAATGGAAGCGAATGAACTTTTAAAAAAAATCCGCAAAATCGAGATAAAGACCCGGGGACTGAGTCAGAATATCTTTGCCGGAGAATATCATAGTGCCTTCAAGGGGCGTGGTATGATTTTTTCAGAGGTAAGAGAATATCAGCCCGGTGACGACATCCGAGATATAGACTGGAATGTCACTGCCCGTCAGAATAAACCCTATGTAAAAGTTTATGAGGAGGAGCGTGAGCTGACGGTCATGTTGCTGGTGGATGTAAGTGGAAGTAGGAATTTCGGTGCTTGCGGTGAGATTAAAAAAGAAAGGATGGCTGAAATAGCAGCTACTCTTGCTTTCTCATCTATTCAAAACAATGATAAGGTAGGTGTGATATTTTTCAGTGACAAGATTGAGAAATTCATACCTCCGAAGAAGGGGAAGAAACATATACTCCTGATCATACGTGAAATCATCAATTTCGAACCGGAGAGCAATGGTACGAATATTGACGTGGCTTTGCAGTTTATGACGAATGCCATAAAAAAACGTTGCTCTGCTTTTCTTATCAGTGATTTCATTGATGACCATGATTATTTCAAGAGTATGTCTATAGCCAATCGCAAACACGATCTTGCATCTATTCAGGTATATGATCGGCGTGATGCTGAAATGCCCAATGTCGGTCTCATACGCGTGAAGGATCTTGAAACAGGTGCTGATCGTTGGCTCGACACGTCTTCTTCGTCAACTCGCAAGGCTTATGCCAAAGCCTGGTATGACCGGCAGCAGAGGCTGACATCCATTACGACTCGTAGTGGTGTTGATCTTGCCTCGGTTACAACCGATGAGGATTTTGTAAAAGCTTTGTTGGGTTTGTTCCGTCGCAGGGGTTCAAGATAAAATATACGTTTTAGAAGCTGATTAAATTCAAATGCAATATAAGAAGTTAATATTGGCGTTGATAACGTTGTTGATATCGGTTTTGCCGGTTTCGGCAGCGCAGACACTTGTCTCGGCAAAACTTGATTCTGCCATACTGATGATGGGGCGTATGACTCATCTGAAGATTTCAGTTGATCAGAAAAAAGATGCAAAGGGATCATTCCCTCTTTTTTCTCAAATCAAAGAGAACGGAATTGTCGGTCTATGTGGAGACAGTGTTGAGCTCAGGGCTCCCATCAAGGCAGACACCTCCGATAAGGCAGGGATGTGGCACATAGAATATACTGTGCCTGTGCAATCATTTGATTCCGGTTATTATCAGTTACCGGAGATAGCTTTTGTTATCGGTAGAGACACAGCCTTGTCGAACAAGGTGGCATTGAAGGTTGTGCCGGTTGTTGTCGATGCCAATACTCCAATAGACGATTACGCCAATGTGGCTGATCCTGAAAATAAATCAATTTTCGATGCATTGCCTAATTGGGTTGTTGATTATTGGTGGCTTATTTTAATTATATTGCTTGCCATAGCGGCATTTGTTTATGCATGGCTTAAATACCGGAAAGATGGTTCCATCTTGGGTAAAAAACCAGAACCAACACCATATGAAGTTGCCATCGTTGGATTAAGGGCTCTTAAGGAGAAGAAACTCTGGGAACAGGGAATGGAGAAAGAGTATTATACTGAACTTACAGATATTCTCAGAGTTTACATGTATGGACGTTTCGGTATCAATGCAATGGAAATGACATCCCGTCAGATTCTGGTAACTCTAAAGAATAATAAGGAGACCCGTGATAAACGTGATTATATCCGGAGCATTTTGAACATGGCAGACTTTGTGAAATTTGCAAAAGTGCGTCCATTGCCCGATGATAATGTGGCTTCTTATGATAATGCTCTACGATTTGTTGAGGAAACGAAACCTCTTCCCCCTGCAGAAAATGAATCTAACACTGCCGGTGAAGTGACTGATTCAGAAGAAAAAAAGATGAAGGGGGTTGAAAATAAAGGAAAAACGGATACAGGAAAGGAGGTAAAAAATGATATTTAAACATCCAGCATTATTACTGCTGTTTCTTGTATACGTTCCATTAATCGGCTGGTATATTTGGAAATGGAGAAATTCCAGTCCGGCTATGGGTGTATCAACCGTAAATGCATTCAAAGGTATTTCGACATCCTGGAAAGTGCTTCTCATGCATTTCTGTTTCGCACTGCAGTTGATTGCAATAGGCGGATTGATAGTAGCTCTTGCCCGACCTCAGACACATGATTCGAAGAGAACATCTCGCGTTGAAGGCACGGATATCGTTATAGCACTCGACATTTCAAGTTCAATGCTTGCTACCGATCTTCAGCCCACAAGATTCGATGCTGCTAAAGAAGTGGCACAGAAGTTTGTTAATCAGCGCACAGATGATAACATAGGTTTCGTTGTCTTCTCCGGTGAAAGTCTTTCGCTTATGCCACTGACAAATGATAAACCGGCGCTGATAAACGCCATAAGCGGAGTTAAAACGGGATTGCTGAATGATGGAACGGCGATTGGAGACGGCTTGTCGAGCGCTATCAATAGGTTGACTTCAGGAAAGGCAAAATCCAAGAGTATTATTCTTCTTACGGACGGTACCAATAACGCGGGCGATGTAGCCCCTGCCACAGCTGCTCAGATTGCCAAGGAAAAGGGTATAAAGATCTACACAATCGGGGTGGGCACTAATGGTTCCATACAGATCACCGATCCATACGGGTTTTCCACCACCACAATGGAAACCAAGATTGATGAAGGTGCACTTAAGAGTATTGCCGATATTACAAAAGGAAAGTATTTCCGTGCCACCGATTCACGAATGCTACGTGATATATTCAATGAAATTGATTCTTTGGAAAAAACGACTCTTGATGTGAACAAATATACACAGACAGAAGAGAATTTTATGCCGTGGGTCTTCATTGCATTATGTGCGCTGGCGCTGCAATTGTTGATCAGATATACTGTGCTTCGCAGAATTCCTTGATTAAATTGAATTAAAGAGATGTTTAGTTTCGCATATCCCAAAGTACTGATTCTCCTTCTTCTCATTCCACTGTTTGTTGCGTTATATGCATGGGCGCGCTATTCAAGAATGAAGAAAATGAGAAAGTTCGGCAAGAAAGAATCCTTGATTGGTCTTATGCCGGATGTTTCACCGTATAAGCCTCCAATTAAATTGACATTGGAAATGTTGGCGCTGGCATTTATTATAATTGCTTTTGCGCGTCCATGGGGCGGTATAAAAGATCAGAAAACGACTAAGGAGGGTATTGAAGTCATTATTGCGATGGATGCTTCGAATTCGATGCTTGCTTCCGCTACTGATGATCCTCAAGGTCCAGATAGAATGCGTACTGCCAAAATGACATTGGAGAAGCTCATTAATCGTCTTGACAACGACAGGGTCGGATTGATTATGTATGCAGGTTCGGCTTACACTTTAATCCCGGTTACGAATGATTATGTGTCTGCCAAAATGTTTCTTAATTCCATAGATCCGTCTCAGATCGCTGATCAGGGAACGAACATTACAGCTGCGCTTGATATGGCTATGGCATCTTTCAGTGAAGATAAAAATATAGGTAAGGCTGTCATTCTTATTACCGATGCGGAAGAGCTGGATGACAGGGAAAGTGTAATGGGAGCAGCCAAAACAGCTGCAAAAAATGGAATTCAGCTTGATGTCGTTGGTGTGGGAAGTTCTACACCGGTTCCTTTGACCGTGGGTGGATCGGCAATGTATGACCTGTCTCTTATACACAT
>DAWBVG010000627.1:0-1327 GCA_052279865.1 Muribaculaceae bacterium | reverse complement strand
GAATATGGATTTAATGCTTGCAAAACCCTCCGTAGGGAATCTTTTCGGCAACGACGGATACGGACGCGACATTTTTGCGCGTATTATCTACGGTGGACGTGTTTCCATTGCTATTGCGATTCTTGCGACGATTTCTTCATGCCTGTTTGGCAGCCTTCTCGGTGCAGTCGCTGGCTATTTTGGTGGCAAGGTAGACAGCATTATCATGCGGTCGCTGGATATTTTTATGTCGGTTCCTGACATTCTTTTTACCATGGCGGTCGTATATGCGTTGGGTGCCAGCTTTACCAATTTGATCATTGCGCTGACTTTGGCGTATTTTACCAACTATGTCCGGCTGGTTCGCTCTGAGGTACTTACGCTTTCTGAACAGGACTATGTCGAGGCGGCAAAGGCTGGCGGTTCGAGCGGATTTCGCATCATTCTCTCACATATTATCCCCAATGCAATTGGCGTTATTATTGTCAACACCACGTTGAACATCGCAAAAATTATTATCTATGAATCGACGCTGAGTTTCTTGGGCCTCGGTATGCCGGCCCCCCAGCCGGAGTGGGGGCAGATGCTTTCGGAGGCTCGCGAATTTATGAGAAAAGCGCCTCATTTGATGGCATTTCCCGCACTATCTATCATTGTTACGGCCTGCTCAGTGAATCTTATCGGCGATGGTCTGCGCGATGCGTTGGACCCGCATTTGAAGTCATAAGGTACGCCACGGGAGGGGAGCTTTAATGGAAAATGAAAAAAGCCCGATTTTGGAGATTAAGGATCTTCGGGTTACTTATGAAACTGACATAGAGGTTGTGGAGGCTGTCAACGGTATCAGCTTTCAAATCGAAAAGGGAAAAACACTCGGTCTCGTCGGCGAGACCGGCGCTGGCAAGACGACAACAGCGCTGAGTATTCTTCGCCTTTTGCCGGAAACGACAGGTCGTATTAAAGGCGGAGAGATCTGCTTTGAAGGCGAAGACTTGCTCCATGTTGACGAGGAGCAAATGCGGGGCGTGAGAGGAAACCGCATCTCTATGGTATTTCAAGACCCGATGTCTTCGCTGAATCCGGTCTACACAGTCGGCGATCAAATTGGAGAGGCAATTCGACTTCACAGGCCTGAACTATCTAATGATGCCGTAGAGCAGCGAATCGACGAGATCCTCCAGTTGGTCGGCATTATGCCATCGCGAAAGCACGAGTATCCACATCAGTTTTCAGGCGGTATGAAGCAGCGCGTTGTTATCGCTATGGCGTTGTGCTGCGAGCCAGAGCTGCTCATTGCGGATGAACCGACAACTGCATTGGATGTCACGATACAGGCTCAGGTTCTGGC
>DAWBVG010000626.1:0-3407 GCA_052279865.1 Muribaculaceae bacterium | reverse complement strand
GATGTGTATAAGAGACAGACATATTATATCCGTTCAAACAATACACCGTCCGGAATGGCTGATTTTTTTCTCGCACAAAGAGCCGGTTCAGTCAATGAAAGGGATTCAGAACGAGGGCTGGCTCATTTTCTGGAGCACATGTGTTTCAACGGTACGAAACATTTCCCCGGAAATTCTTTGATAACTTGGCTTGAATCCAATGGGGTGAAATTCGGAAAAAATCTGAATGCATATACATCTACGGATGAAACCGTTTATAACATCTGTAAAGTGCCTGTAAAAAAGAACCATGTTATTGATTCCTGTCTCCTCGTAATCAATGACTGGTGTTCGGCAATATCATTAGAACCTTCGGCAATTGATGCAGAGAGAGGTGTAATTGAAAATGAATGGAGGCATCGCAACTCTGCTGCCAATCGCCAGTTGGAAAAAGCTCTTCCCTACCTTTATCCCGGAAGTATATATGGTGAAAGGATGCCGATCGGTAAAATGGATATTGTCAAGAACTTTAAGCCGAAGACTCTAAAAAAATTCTATGATAAATGGTATCATCCCGCAAATCAGGCTGTCATCGTTGTGGGTGATATTGATGTTGATTATGTTGAACAAAGAATTAAAGATACGTTTGGAAAAATAAGCCGTAAAGGAGAAATAATTAAATCTCTTCCTGAGGTAAAGGAAAATAATTCTCTTATTGTCGTGACTGAATCAGATCCGGAACAGACCACCAATCTTGTGCAGTTGTATTTCCGTCATCCTGATTCTGAGAATGAAATTGTGGCGGATCTTGTAGGAACCATGGTTGCATCTCGTTTCGATGAAATTGAACTTGAATCCTCTTGTCCACATACATATCTTGGAGTCGGAGACACCAAATTCATGCTTTCGCGTGGCGTAAAAGCATTCGTAATGAGGGGAGTTGCCAAACCGGGACGAGCTGCAGACGCAGTGAGTCTGTGGTATTCAGAATTATCGCGTGCTCTTCGTCATGGTTTCACTCCGGAAGAACTGGAATTGGCAAAAAAACAGCTTACCAAAGATCTGTCTGAAAAGAAAAGGAAGGCAGCAAAAACATCCTCAACAGAATATGCACGGGCATATGTAAGAAATTTTCTTGACAGAACAGATCCGGAGGAGTTCGCAAAAGAGTGTGATTCAAAAATAGCTGCATTGGGGTCAGTTTGTGTTAATGATGCCAACGAATTCCTTAAAAATATAATTAATACTTCCGGTAAGAATGTTGTCCTTCTGTCATATTCCCCTGAAAAAGATGATTATCCGGCAGTTGACGCAGATAAACTGAGAGAAGCTTTCCTGCGTGTAAACGATATGGCTCTTGATCCATATGTCATGAAGAATGAATCAGGAAGAATCCTTGAGACAGAACCTGAGAAAGGTCTTATCGTTGATAGGAAACCATATAAATATGACAACACAACAGAATACACGCTTTCAAACGGTATAAAGGTGATAGCATGGCAGGCGAATGATGTGCCGGGACAGATCTTTATACGCGGAATAGGTCAAGGAGGACTGTCGCAAAATTATAATGAAAAAGATGTTCCTACCCTTAAAATGATTAATGAGACTCTTGCAGCGTGTGGTGCAGGAGACAGGAATGCCTCGGATTTGAAACGCTTGGGTATCGGAAGAAAGATCGACACTGCCATCAAGATTACCAATACAGAGGAATGGATTGAATCGGCAACTACAAAAGAAGACATGCAAGATGCTTTTCGTCTGATATACCAAAAATCAACTGATCTACGCCTTGATTCCCTTTCTGTTGCCGCCATGCTTGCCGCAGAACGCAACAAACTAAGAAATCAACATGTGAATCCGATTCAGGTGATGGGTGATTCTATTCATCGGAATGTATATTCCCGCCATCCTCTCGGAGCAAAAACAACTGTGGCACTGATAGATCAAGTAGATCCCAAACTTGCTGTCGATATATATCATGACAGGTTTGGAGATATGGCTGACTTCACATTCTATATTGCGGGTGATTTTGAAAAAGATTCTCTTGAAAACTGTCTTGAGAGATATATTGCTTCTTTGCCGACAGCTGGAAGAATTGAAAGACCTAAAGATATAAACTATCGTTTTACTCAGGCTAATCAGAAAATTGATTTCTCTCGGAAAATGAGTAGCCCTGTGAGTGTGGTGTATAATTTCTTTACAGGTGAAGGAGTTTATGATCTCCCCAATGTGATTGCTGCGACTGCTTTCGGTCAGATTCTGCGTAACCGTCTGATGAGTGAGCTTCGTGAAAAAAATGGATGGACATATTCCGTGCAAGGACATTGCTCTGTTTCTGCCGGCATGAACGGTGATGATGCTCCTGTCATAATGATGCCGTCATATATAAAGGTTGAACCGGGGCATGAGGACGCTACCAATGCCTTCGTGCTCGCTACAGTGAAAGATATGATGGACAATGGAGTTACCGATGACGAACTTAAAACTGTAAAGGAATATCTTGCCAAGAACTATGTCGAAAACTCAAGTGATAATGCTTATCGCCTGATAGTGATGAGGGCAAATGAGCGTTTTGGACAGGATATGCACACCGGGTATCTTAAAGCATTAGAACAGATAAAAGATATCAGACCCTATGTTAAAAATCTTACGCATTGGCATTCCAATCTAATTATGAGACCCGAATAAATATAAATAAAAAAGAAGGAGCGGTCATGACGCTCCTTCTTTTTTATTTATATGTTTATTTATTTTGCTTCGACCCCTTCCATGATCACCTCTATTCTGTTCTTGCCATTATAGAGATTCTTCATGAACTTATTGAGATCTTCAAGAGTCAGGTTCTCAATGGCAGCCTTATGATTGGTGATGTCATCAAAGCCTCTTTCTAAGTTGAGAAGATTGTTTTCCCAATATCCATTATTGCGGACATTGATCTCGTACTGTTTCATTGTTGCTTCCTTAACTTTGTTAAAGTCTTTTTCACTTGCACCTTCATTAAGAAGTTTAAGTAATTCAGCGTTTGCTCTTTCTTCCATCTTTCCAAGCATATCTGCATTGGTTTCATATGTATATATGATCATCCACTGACCTGTATTAGGATTGAAGACGGCTCCGGCTGCGGGGCTGTATGTTCCACCCATCTCTTCACGAAGAGTTTCAGTATAAACCATACGGAGAATCTGTCCGATTGTGCTAAGTTTCACAGCATTTTCAATTGAATACGGAATATTTGTATCTGAGAATACTGCGTAAACCTGAGATTTGGGAGAATGCATCGGCTGTTTGTAATGATCAACAACCTGTCCGCTGACGATATTGATTGGAGTAAGATCCTTCACAACAGATTTCCCTTTCTTTGCAGGAAGAGAAGCAACATATTGCTCGAGCAGAGGTTTAAGAGTATCAATATCAACGTTACCAAC
>DAWBVG010000625.1:0-9469 GCA_052279865.1 Muribaculaceae bacterium | reverse complement strand
CGTTAGCTGTCACGCCACTTTCCTGAGTTACACCGTTGACAAGAACCTTGTTGCCCTCACCTACAGTGAAATTTGCAACGAGTGAAGACTTGTTGGCAAAAGCAGGCATAGTGACGGTTACGGTATGCTCGGTAGATGAGATTACGCCAACATAGTCAGTGGAAAGGACGTTTGCATTATTGGCAACATTAAAGCCAAACGTAAGCAACTCGGGCGCTGCCGTTTCGACCGGACCATCGTCTTTGTTGTCGGAACAAGAAGCGAAACCCAGGGATAGAGTGACCGCCATCACGGTCATCCATGAAATAAACTTTTTCATAAGTAAAACAAATTAGTTAGATATATAAATTTCAAAACCATATGTAAGTGATGAAGCATCGATATGCTCCTTCATCATTAGGGATTTCTCTTTTCTATGATCACTTCTCGTTTCAACATGTCAGGTCCGGGAAGTCCCAGTGTGAATTCCATGTTATTTCCGATAAGACGGATGATCAGAGTATTATTCTTGGAGGGATCCACGCGATTGGGTTTCCACCGGATCCTTATCGGCATATCATATATGCCGGGCATAAAGGTCAGGGTATTTCCCGGAGTTACGATTTCAAAGTCACGGCCGGCTTGAAGTCCGTCGCCGACAGTGATCTCATAGCTCACTTCCAAGTTGCGGCTGAATGCACGTGAACTGACGTATACATTATAGGCGTTGATGTTGTTTACATCCGAATTTACAACAACGCGTGAAGCCCCACCATTAGCTTCGATGTATATGAAAGGATTGTCATAAGGCTCTTCATCATCGGCACATGATACGACGGTCATGCCCATGAATAAAGAAATTATCGATATAAACAATCGATTGATATATTTAGTATCCATTATATTATTTATTTACAGTTGGGTTAGGTTGCATATTGAGATTTGCGCTTAGCTCATAGCGCGAGATGGGTAAGACAAAATAATCACTGGGATAGTCAATGCGTTTCACAGTGGATGTGGTGGCGTTTTCACGCACAAGATCCATCTTCCATCTCACGATATCAAAGAAATTGTGTCCTTCGAAACATAGTTCTTTAACGCGCTCCTTTCGTACCAGATCAAGCAACTCCGCATCACTTGTATTTGCAAGTTCCGCCTGTGCATAGTCTGCATCGACTGCGCGTTCCAGAATCGGTTTGATGTATCCTCTCGCATTACTGTAGTTGCCCAGCATGCATGCCGCTTCTGCCGCATTCAGATACAACTCTGACAATCTCAACACTATTGTCTCATCGCCATGATTGAGACCTAACTGGTTAAGGTCGGATTCATATTTCATGCAATAATGTGCCCCATCCTTGTATAGCACCTGAAGGCGCGTGTCGCGAGAGTCGAATAGGGTGAAAAGCGTATCTGCCGGGATAGCAGTCTCTGCATAGAATGAGCGATGTTTGGAACCCATTTCCGTTCCATCGAAACGGAATATCACTTCGCTGGCGACCACCGGATTTCTGTACATATTATAGTACGCCTGTCCTTGAGTCAGCGATTTGTTTGGGATAACATTTTCGGCGTAGTCTATCGCGTCTTGCCATTTCTCCATATAAAGGCAAACTCGGGAATGGAGGGCGCGCACTGCATCAAGCGATACATAATACTGACCTCGTGGCGACTTATCGGAGAGCAGTTTCTCAGCATTGGTGAGATCATCACATATCAGGGCGTAAACCTCTGCTACGCTTTTGCGTGGCTCGTTGTCATCGGGTCCCGGTGTCTTACGAAGCACCGGTACGCCCAAATGGCTGGCATCACTGGTGTAATTATAGGGTTGCGCATAACAGAGACATACATCAAGGTGACATAATGCTCTGATAAATAATGCTTCGCCTAATATCTGGTCTATCTCGGCGGCTTGCAGGGGGTAATCCTGAGCAACCTGAGGAGCGTACTGTATGATATTATTGGCATTTGCCATAGCCTCATATACTCCTGACCATATTTTCCCTACTGCGCCAAGTTCCTCATCTTCGTTAGAAGTGAAGTTATATTGACTTATCATATTGGCAGATTCGGTGGCATTGAATATGGAAAGCATATTGCCCGCGACATCGGGATAGCGAAGGAAATCTCCGTCATATACGGCATATAATTTACTATACGTGCCTACAAGAGCGGCTCTAAGACCATCCGGCGATGATAGGAATGATGGTGTTGTTACTCGTCCTTTGGGCATTACGGTAAGGAAATCGGTGCAACTGCAAGTGCCTATTATGGCTGCAATCAGTAAGAATATGTTTATTTTTTTCATTTGAGTCGATATCTGGGATTTATATGGCATGAATTGTCAGAATGTCATCATCAGCGCCAGAGAGAACTTCCTCTCTATCGGGAAACCGCTCATACAGGTTTTGTAGGAATTGCGTTTGCTGTTCTGGTCAGGAGTCCAAGTATACAGATTGTCGCCTATGAACGTTACTGAAGCATTGCTCATTCCTATGCGTTTGATAAGCTTCTGTGGTATCTGATAAGTCAGCGATACATTATGGAGACGTATGCAATCTTTTCGATAAAGGAATCGGGTTGAGTTCATGCCCGATTGTGTTGATATTTTCCATATCGGCTTGGGGTTGATTGCGAGATCACCGGGATTTTGCCAGCGATCAAGCTGGTTGACAGACTGGTTCTGACTGTCAATGTTATAGCCGTCATAATTGGATCTGCTGCCGAACGAAGACATGGCGTAGCCACCAAAAGTGTAATTAAGCATAACACGCAAGGAAAATCCTTTGTAGGTGAACGTATTGGTCATTCCACCGGTTAATTCAGGGGATGGAGTGCCATAGGTGACGCGATCGGCAGAACTGAACGTGTGGGTGATATTTCCGTTTTTGTCATACCACATTGGTGCTCCCGTGCGAGGGTCAACTCCTGCCCATCTTACAAGAAACCAGGTGTTGGTGTCATAACCCTCTTTCCATGTGGTGGATCCGGTGCCCATATTCTTCTGGATGCCATTGTATAGCTTGAGGAGTTTGTTATCATTGTGTGCGAGATTGAGCGATGTTGTCCAGCTGAAACCGTCATCGCCTGCCAAAATATTGTCGGAGGTAATTGTCACTTCAAAACCTTGGTTCAGGATTTCACCAACGTTGCGATATACGCGTGTGTCGCCGGTAGTGCGGGAGGTATCGAGGTTCGTGAGAAGGTTTTTGGTCTGGTGATGATACCACTGCACTTCAAAATCAAAACGTGTCAGGAAACGCATACGCAGTTTGAGGTTAATCTTGTGGGTAGTTTCCCAGCTCAGTTTGCTGTTGGCAACGCCCGACTGGATGCCTCCTATCTCACCCCCGTAGGAATAGGAACTGCCGTATGAATACAGACCCAACGCCTGCTGCGATCCCAGACGTGAGTTGCCGTCTACACCATAGGATGCAGTAATTTTGAAGACATCCATCCATTGCCATGGGAACCACTTCTCATTGTTGATATTCCAGGAAACACCGACTGAGCCGAACTGTGCCCAACGCACATCACTTCCAAAATCTGAGTTGCCGTCACGGCGAATGTTTCCGATTATATAATACCTGCGATCAAACGCGTAGCTTAACTGACCGATGAACGACATCTTTCTCATGCGGCTACTTGAGTTGGAGCCTAAGCGTTCGTTGGCGTAGGTGACGTCCTGGACATTGTCGTTGATAAAACCCTTGCCTGTTGCGCCTACAGTAGTGTAATCGCGTGATCCAGCCTCAAAGGCGAAGAGGGCTTCCACCTTATGCATGTCATTGAATGTACGCGAGAAGTTGAGACGATGTATCGTAGTCCAGTTTACTGCTTCGAATGTTGAGCGTGAAGAATAGCCGTAGGGACCTTCGGATGTACTCATGCCTGACCAGTTTGTGCGTGCATTGTATTCCTCGGAACGTCTTGACTGATAATCGACACCAAATTGTCCGTTGTAATAAAGACCTTTTATGATCTCCCATCTCAGCTGGAAGTTGCCGGTGAGATACCATGCCTTCTGGTTCTCAATGTTTTCTTCGCGTTCGGCAACGCTGTTGAGATAACGGTTGGTAACCCATTTGGGTGAACCATCCGGTTCACTTCCTGATATGACTTTGTTGTACAGCCGCATCGATCCATCCGCATTATATGGAGAGAAGATGGGCAGCTCCTGATAGTAGTCGTGACCAGGATTGAACATGTCATTGTTGTTATAAGATGCCTGTACGCCTATGGTCGCCGTGAACCGGTTCAGGAATGTAAAATCATTATTTGTGCGCACGCTGAAACGCTGCTGCTTGTTTCCCTTTACCGTGCCGGTGCTCTCGTAATATGAACCAGATGTGTAGAATTTGGTTTTGTTGCTGCCACCTCGAAGTGCCAGATTTAACTGGAATGTATTGCCCGTGTCATAGAACACATCGCTCCAGTCTGTATCGGTAGTTGAATAGCTGTTCAATTCATTGTCGGTGTAAGGGAAGTAGCGCATGTCGTTGCCTCCGTTTATGTAGGATTCTTTGGCAAGCTCCATATATTGCGCTGCATTAAGCACCTTGAACTTGGTGCTTTTGTCGATTGATGCAATTCCGTATTGCAGATTGAGACTGGTCTGTACCTTCCCTTCTTTGCCTCGTTTGGTGGTTACGAGAATCACACCATTAGATCCGTCCGCACCATATATGGCAGTGGCACTGGCGTCTTTTAAAACGGTTATTGACTGTATGTCTTCGGGATTGAGGAAAGACAATGGGCTCACCGACACATTCATGCCGGGAATTATGCTTGTGTGACCACCTGTGTAGATTGGAACGTCATCAACCACCCACAGGGGTTCGTTTGATGCACTAAGAGAAGATTCACCTCTGATTCGGGTATTATAGCGCATTCGGGGACTGTCGGGAGATTCGGAGTTGGGAGCTACAGTCAATCCCGGTATCAGTCCGTCAAGCATTGCATCAATGCGTTGCTGAGGGAGATTTGCAAGATCTTCGGCATTGACCTGGTACATGCTTCCCACCAAGTCCTCTCGTTTCTGTGCGGTGCCGTATCCGCCTACTACCACTACGTCATCAAGAGCTACAGCACTCTGTTCGAGCGTAACATTGATATTTGACCTACCATTGATTTGAACAGTCAATGGTTTCATACCAACATATGTGAAGGTTAAAGTCTTCGGCTCATTCTTTGAAAGTGTGATTGAATAACGTCCATCTACATCTGTAACTGTGGCAGGTCCTTTTTTTCCTTGGCGCACAGTAACGCCTATTAAAGGCTCATTGTTATTGTCAACAACATATCCGGCTGTAACTAATTGATTTACAGTATTATTCGATTGGGGGGGGGTAATGCAGTCCCGAGTCGCCTTCGGTTGCCAATGCATAATTGCACGTCAGGGGCAATCCTGACATTGTAACAAAAGCAAACAGATATTTAAAATGCGTAAATGGTTTCATCGGTCTATTTGAAATACATGTTAGATGTTCTTATGCAAACTACTCGTTGAAAAATGAATCGAATTGTTATTTGCGGTGCAAAAATAGTATAAAATATTAAATTTTATAAAATATTTTTTATTTTTAACACTAAAAATGGTAATATTTGTTCGTATTTCTTTTAAAAGGGCGTAAAATATGACATAAATCTTGTGTCGTTGGAGCTTTTTTGCTTATAGCGCATATAAACACAAAAATCCGCCGGAGCAATAAGCTACGGCGGACTTTTGTGTTTCGGATATTTGCAGGATTTTTATCTGACGATGAATTTATTTCCGGCTGCTATGTATATGCCTGCTGGGAGATTCACTAAGAGGGAGCCCGGGGTGAGATGTACCCTCTTTATGATGGATCCTTCGGGAGTGTAGATGGAGAGGTAGGTGTCTTTATCACTTCGGATCTCTACGCAACCCTTTCCGGGAAGAAAGGATAATCCTGTGAAGTCGGATTTAAGATCTTCCACTCCTGTGCCTTTGATTTCGAGAGATGTGGATTCAGCGGGAGCAACGGTGAGGGTTCCGCTGTAATAAGCCTTGAAGACGCGATCGTTGCCGGAATTTTTTATACGGCATGATGCTTTCCCGGTTTCATCTATCGGAAGAGCCGCTATAATCTCATCATTGCACGTAAGCTGCACGTAACTTTCTTCCGAATCTGCCCCCGTTACCGAAATCTCCAAAACATATTCGTCTGAATTTTCAGCGAGGTCGGTTTTTGCGATAGATACTGATGTGGAGGCTTCTCTATCGAGAGGAGAGACCCTATAAAGACCACTTGCGTGCTCGCGAAGCATGGGTGCGAATTCAGAATTTGCAAATTCACCCAGATTCTCTCCGCTCCAAAGCTCTTTTACATTAGCCTTGGCATCCTCTACGAAACCGAGACGCGCGAGATCCATCTTGACATTAGCATCGAAATTGGGAGTGGGATCCTCGGTGAATACGCGGAATTCTACCGTCGCTCCGAACGGAGCGTCGTTCACATCGTCATCAAGACCAACTTTGGCTTTGAATCCTGTGAAATCATGGTTTTCGGGGAGAGTGAATGTAAGGATGGAGGGGGCGTTTACACCGAATCCTTTGTCATAATTAACTCCTGCGAGACTCATGCGGTTGCCGTCGTTGTTGTAATTTTTCTTTGGAGCGTTCCATCCGTTAATAGGATTCGCATCCCAGTTGAGTGTTGTCAGAGACACCTCTTCGCCATTCTGACGCACAAGCACCGGATTCGCCCAATTGGCATGGTCGTAAGAGAGGTTGTCGCCACCGTTGGTGACTACAAGCCAAAGTTTCTTTGCTCCGGTAATATCGGCGGTGAGATCAACAACGGGATTCTCTGCATCGCGACATATATAGCCGCTGCATGCGGTCTGCTTTGTCGGATCTATCTTAACTTCGACATTCCCGCCAGTCCATTGGTCGGTCCATTCATCGCGATATGTCGGATCGTAGTTAAATACAAAGAACTCAACAGAAGATTTACTTCCCTGGTCGGTGCCTGTGTTGTCTATGCCGGCGATTGCAGAGAATGACACCGCATCCTCCGGAAGGTCGAATATCAGCACGGAATTGGCGTGTGTCGCAAAACCTTTGTCGTAGGCTACGCCATCTATCTTGAGCGCATTGCCTTCGAGATTGGTGTTTACATGGGTTTCTCCCCATCCGGCAGTGTTGCGAAGGATTTTCTTTTCAGTGAGATCTATTTTAGTGCCGTTGGAGAGTGTGACGACGGGGTTGATCCAGTCTGCATGGTCGCAGTCGTAACCGTCACCGCCATCCGTGGCGATCAGGGCGAGTTGGCGGCTGCCTTTCGGAATCGCTACGTTGACATCTGTTTTGTATCCGGTAGTCAGGTAGGAAATCGTTCCGCTGCGCCATAGAGCGTCTTTTGTGGCTATGAATTCACTGCCTCCGGTGTTGAAGAGTGCAACGAACCTGTCGCCATTGCGTGGATCCACTGCGCTCCAGGTGATATGGTTATTAAGATTTACGACCTGGCGGTTGCCGGCTGAATGGCTGTGCATATAGAGCACGTCTCGATTGGTGAGCAAAGCATTGGTGGCATCATCATTCTGGGGCAGATCTCCACCGAACATCAGCGGCGATTTGAAGATTGTCCAGAGATTCATCATCGTTTTCTGCTCATCGGCGGTGAAATTGGTGAAGCGTTCGGCTCCTCTTTCTCCACGAATGCTGATTTTTCCCAACGGAAGCATATCTGCATCGGGCCATGTGCCGGGAGCTATATGTGGCGCCCACTTTGCGCATATCTGAAACTGATAGTTAAGCTGGCTCCAGTTGTCCCAGAAATCATCGACTGTTCGCCACATGTTCGCATGATTTTTGACGTGCTCTATCTTCTCAAGAGGTGTTTCTCCCGGAGAGATGCTCAATACGATCTGACGTCCGCACTGATCGATGGCTTTGCGGATCATTTCGATTTCGGCTGTGTGATACGGACGCGACAGGTCATCTATCTTGATAAAATCCACACCCCATTGGGCATACAGATCGAAAATGGAATTGTAATATTGTTGTGCACCGGGTTTGCGCCAGTCAACCTTCATGTTGTCGCGGAGCCATGTGCAGGCGGAATCATTGTTGGCGATCATGTCGGCTGTAATGCCGTCTGCGCCTTTTACCGGTAATTTTTTATTGACCGCAGCCTTGGGAATGCCTCGCATTATATGGATGCCGAATTTAAGTCCCTTGTCGTGCACATAATCTGCGAGAGGCTTGAATCCGGCGCCGTTGGCTGCTGATGGGAAACGGTTGAGGGCGGGCGTGTAGCGCCCCCATTCATCATATACATAGATGGGATTCGTCTGGTTGTAACCGCCGGCTTTGTCATTTTCCACAAACCAGCGGATATCAACCACTACATATTGCCAACCGAAATCCTTGAGATGGTCAGCCATGTAGTCGGCATTTGCCTTGACTTCGGATTCAACAACCGTGGGTCCGTAGCAGTCCCACGAGTTCCAACCCATGGGAGGGGTTGGAGCCCATCCCTGAAACTCTTTCTCAAAACTTATCTGGGCAGAAGCTGCGAAACAGCATGTCACAGCCGCACATAAAGTGAAAAATCTATTCATGAATGTAAGGTTAACGTTTTGACATGCAAATGTAATCAAAAATTTCTGATTACCTTGCGTCAATAGTGTAAAATTTACACTTAAAACGTTTCAAACCGATTCACCCTTTATAATGTAGAGTACTGGCGGATGCCGGTGATGATGCGGTAGAGGCCGTAGATGCTTTCTGTGGGGATTAGGAAAGGGGGATAGGCGGGGTTGTAGCTGCGGGCTTCAATGAAGCGGCAATCTCTGTCGGGACGGGCGCCTTCTTCTTTAACGGGGTAAACGACCTTGACAACAACACCGTTTTCAGTGTCAATCACCATGGGATTGCCCCAGGGTATAAATGCTTTCTCGTTGATTCTTTTGATGAATAGCACGGATCCGTTCTGAAACTCAGGCTCCATGCTGTTTCCGGAAACGCGAATGCCAAAATCCACGCCAGGTACGGGAGACACGACTTTCTCGCAGTCTTTCAACTGAACACCCTGACTCCAAAGCTGAAGATTACCGGCAAATGCCTCCACCGGCAGCATCGGCACAACATATCCTTTGGAAAGATCCGGAGTGTTTTCATCGTCAGCTACAAACATTTCTCCCTCACCATATAACAGCCAGTCGCGGTTGACATCAGGGAACATATCAAACACAACTTTAAGACGCTCTTTCGGCATCCCTTTGCGCATGGCTCCGATATAGGTAGGGGTGACTCCAAGATGGCGGGCAAATTCAGTCTGGGTCATGTGCTTGGCTTTGAGGAGGGTTATAAGCCTTTGCTTCATTGTCTCTTCGGGATTCATAGTGATAAAATATTAGCTTTGCAAAAATAAGTTTTTGCAAAGCTAGTATTTTTTGTCGGATTTTCCAAATTTGGGGGATTTAATGGGGCCTTTTATGGGGCTGGATAGGGTGGAAT
>DAWBVG010000624.1:0-4508 GCA_052279865.1 Muribaculaceae bacterium | reverse complement strand
TGCAAACGAGGAACTTTCCGTGGCTGTATATTGGGATGTCAACACAACCCTTACTCCCGGCGACTATACCGTGGAAGTCTTCTGCGACGGTTACCGCCTTGCTTCACGTCATTTCACGATGAAGAAGTAAACACTCCCGGCAAGTCCGGAGAGCAAAATCAGCAGGGTGATAAAATCGGCACGGGTGAATCGCAATGTCCCTTCCGCTTTCCTCTCGCTCCTGGCTTTTATATAGAAGCCGATGCCGGCAAGATAGAAAACCGAGGTAAACATAAAAAGCTTCAACCCTCCGGCATATATCATCCATAAGCAATAAAGCGTGCAAAGAATTCCTACAATGCGATAACGCAGACGGGAACCTTTGCCCGCTTTTTTAATTTCATCTTCATGGAAGCTCACTTTCCATAGATACATACCGCCCGAGAGATAAGCCGGAAGCACCATCATGCCCGTTATCGTCAGCGCTGCCATGTAAACATCGTCTGCCATCATCACCAACACAAGAAATGACTGCATCACTATGCTCGACACCAACAGTCCGTATGCAGGCATTCCATAACGGTTAAGACGCAGAAACGAGCGAGGGAAGATTTTGACGACAGCCGCTTCATGAGGCACCTGGGCGCATACAAGCGTCCAAGCGAGCCAGCCGCCAAGGAGGGAAACAATTACGGAGATAATAACGAAATAATATGCCCAGTTACCGCAAACGGCTCGCAGCACATATGCCACCGACGGATCTTCAAGACCGGCTAACCGAGCGCGTGTCATAACCCCATAACAGAGCATCGATACCAACACATATAGCAACCAGGCTATGAAGAAACCTGTCACTCCGGCTTTCCCTACATCTGAGTGACGCTTCGCACGAGCAGACATCATCACGGCGCCCTCAATACCTATGAAACACCATAGTGTCACCATCATAGTGCTTTTAACCTGCGCCCACAAAGAAACTTCGGAGAAAGATTCATCGGCGAAATTAAGATCAAACACACCCGCCTTGATATTGAGAAAGAGCAGCACCACAACCAACACCAAAGCTGCGATCTTAACTACCGCAAGAAGATTATTGAGAATCTTTGCGGTTCGGATCCCTCCGGCAACAATAAAAAACATCGCCCAGATCAGCACCGAACCGAAAACGAGTGTCTGCCAGCCATGCTTTAGCAACGATGGGAAAAACGCTCCGAATGAGTCGTTGAGCATAACGGCATATGCCACGTTGGCGAAAGCCGTGCATAACCAATAGCCCCACGCGATGTTGAATCCTGCGAAATTACCGAAACCCACCTGCGCATACTGATATATGCCGGCATCAAGTTCCGGACGCCTGTCGGAAAGAATCTTGAATGTGGCAACAAGTAGCAACATCCCAGCCGCTGTGACAATCCACGACAATGCAACTGCACCCGGACCGGCACCTACAGCCAAATTCTGAGGAATATTATAAAGCCCGGAACCAACCATCATTCCGAACACAATCGCAACAAGAGCTCCAAAACCTAATTTACGGTTATCCGTACATTCTTTCATTTCTACCTTGACCTTTAAGAAACTACAAAATTACAAAAAATGGAACTGCAAAATTACAAAAATAAGTTTTATGTACGCTATAGCGGTCTGCGCCATTGGGCAAAATGTCGTCGTCGCCGCAGATAATCCAAATCAGAAGCATGTGCATATGCCTCACGTTCGAAGGAGATGCTCCGATAAGCCCGGTATGTATCGCCCCGTTGTTGCACCAGACGCCACAACCATTCCGCAACATAAACGATATAGAACAGAATAAACAGCAGTTCCCTCAATTGCGCGCTATGTATCTCCTCATGATTCACAACCTCTTTCGTAATATCCATTCCCCTTTTGGCAAACAATACTCCGAAAAGGTTAATCGCCCCATACCTTCTCCCGAACGGTATAACATTATTCCAAATCACCTTCATAACTCAATCTTTCCACACACCTTACCAATGTAAAATCACAAGCTTTGACAATATAACACTTCCGGCACTCGAGCTGTTGTGTCTCACCAACTTTGTTTTATAGAATTTATGGCATAATCCGGGGATCGGATCAGGAATAAAAAGAAAGAGCCACTGCGGTGAGCAGTGACCCTTTAGAAGCGGTTTATTTGGAGAGTTGGGTGGAAATACGTGTCCAGACTTCAGCAGGGGTGAGCGCCGACATCGGCTTGCTCTCGAATGAGACTTTCACGGGAACATTCCCTCGGTATACAACCAATGTGTCAATACCCTCCTTACCGGAGATAAGAGTGATTTCTCGATTGTCCTTGTCCGCAGCGACGTAGATACTGTCTTTCTGCTCAAACATTTTGGATAGTATCGCCTTCGCCTTGAAATGCGTGCGATTGCCATTCTCATAGATATAAATGCCGGCATTTCCGGGATCAAGCGCCATCAATATTCTGCCGTCGAAGCGCGTGCGGACGGCACCGGCTGCCGTGTCCTGGAAAGACACAGCGCGGTATTCACCGCTTGTCACAGGAATTGTGGCATCCAAAGCCATTTCTTCAACCTGCACAGAATCCTTTTTGTCGGCTTTACCTCCACCGGAGCAAGCCCCAAAGAGCAATGCAACACCCATTGCACTCATCATAATCAATTTTCTCATTTCGCTTATATTTACTTGTGATTGGTAATTCTACTGATTAGCAATTCTACGCTACCAAATTACACAAAATATCCGAAACATGAAAATATCTTACGATATTTATAAAAATATTAGCGACGATGCATGGTTCGGAATAATTCTCCAGTCCAGAGCACCAGAGAGGTGCCGGCAATGATCAACAGCCAGTCGCTCCAGCGGAGTGGGACAACATTGAAGAAGCCATATCCGAAAGTAACGATGATGAACTGACCGATAAGAATCACCAAGGCTATCGTCAGGAAGCCGTTGCATCCTTTCAGATGCAATGCGGATCTTCCGGTGCCGAACGCGCGAGCGTTGAACATGTTCCAGAACTGCAGGAACACAAAGAAGGTGAAGAAGAGCGACAGTTCGTAAGCCGTGAGTTCATGGAAGCCTCCCACTCCTGATTTTATCAGAGAAATTATTGATTCGGCAGTCGCCCCCTCGGCAGAGACATGCTGAAGGAAACTGAGAGCAACAAAAAGAATCAGGAAGAAACCGAAACCTACTCCTACAATCTGGCGCCACATTGCAGGAGTGATGATGAATGCCTTTCGGGAACGTGGTTTGTCGCGCATCACGTCTTCCGATGGAGGCAGCGATGCCAATGCCATTGCGGCAAACGTATCCATTATCAGGTTAACCCACAACATCTGTGTTACGGTCAGCGGTGATTCCATACCCATGAAGGCGCCCGCCAACACTATGAGACATGCGCAGACATTCACTGTGAGCTGGAACATTATGAACCGCTGGAGATTGCGATACAAAGAACGTCCCCACATCACAGCACGTCCTATAGAAGAGAATGAATTATCAATGATGGTTATATCCGAAGCTTCTTTGGCGACGGATGTGCCGTCGCCCATCGAAAGACCGACATGTGCAGCTTTCAATGCGGGGGCATCGTTGGTGCCATCGCCGGTGACAGCCACAACTTCATTGTTGCGCTGCAGTGCCTCCACAAGTCGCTTCTTGTCCATCGGGCGCGCACGCGCTATGATCTTTATTTTCTCCACGCGCTGCTCAAGCTCTTCATCGGTCATGGCGGCAATATCCGAACCTGTAGCGATATTCTCATCTGTATCCTCTTCAGTCCATAACCCTATCTGACGTCCTATCTCTCGGGCGATGGCGGGAGTGTCACCGGTAACGATCTTCACCTTAACCCCGGCATCAAGAACCTCTCTGACGGCATCGGGCACGTCTGCGCGCACCGGATCGGAAATCGCCACAATACCTAAGAATGTCAGATCCTCACCCGTGAACCGGTTATCCTCAATCACATCTTCCCCCTCCGCTACGATCTGATAGGCAAACGCCAAGGTGCGCATAGCCTGATTCTGATAAGCGAGAAGTTGTGCCTCTATCTCTTTTTTTGTCACGCCTTCGGGAAGATGCCTACACATTCCAAGCACAATCTCGGGCGCACCCTTGACATATGCTACCTGCCGACCTTTGCCATCTGCCGACCTGACGACATCCGACTCAACCACGGTAGCCATATACTTGCGTTCGGTGGTGAAAGGAAGCTCGTCAACGGTCGTAATCTTTTTCTTTAACTCGGCATAGTCCACACCATTGTTGCGAAGCCAAAGGAGCAACGCTCCCTCGGTAGGATTACCCAATACTTTCGGTTTTGAGCCGTCGGAAAGATCCAATTGGGCTGTGGAGTTCGCCGCAATTCCCTCCACTACTGTCTGACTCAATAAATCTGACCCGATGGATTCCGATGGCAGCCCATAGAAATTGGTTTTATAGACCTGCATCTGGTTCTGCGTGAGCGTACCGGTCTTATCGGTACAGATAACGGTAGTGGCTCCCATCGTCTCGCAGGCGTGCATCTTGCGCAC
>DAWBVG010000623.1:0-3763 GCA_052279865.1 Muribaculaceae bacterium | reverse complement strand
GCTCTTACTGCGACACAAGGATCATGACGTCCCTTTGGATCAATCGTTACTGCATTGTGAGATATATCAATCGACTCCACCGGCTGCATGAGAGTGGGAGTAGGCTTAAAATACACTCTGAAATTCACCGGCATCCCATTTGATATGCCTCCTTGAATTCCTCCGGAATGATTTGTCTTGAATCTAACCTGTCGGTGCTTGGCATCAAAATATGGAGTATCGAGCGATTCCGACCCCAGCATGCGGGAAGACTTGAATCCGTCACCATATTCAAAGGCTTTCGCAGCATTAATAGTCATCATGGCGGCAGCCAGGCGCGCAGAGAGTTTATCGAACACCGGTTCCCCTACACCAACAGGAAGACCTTCGATGAGACCTTCCACAATAGCGCCTGTACTGTCTCCGGATTTTGACGCATCTGCTATGCTATTTGTCTCCACCAACTTTGCGGAGACGCGGATATCAAACGTTTCAAGCCACTGACGACAAATTGAACCTGCCGCAACCCATGACACTGTTTCGCGGGCGCTTGCTCTACCTCCACCTCTGAAATCATGAATCCCATATTTTGTATAATACGTATAGTCTGCATGATTCGGGCGGAATTTACCTTCATACGACAGATAATCTTCCGGTTTGTGATCACGATTGCGGATAATGAAACCTATCGGGGAACCCAAGGTCAAGCCGTCGGTAGAAATACCGGAAAGTATCTCCAATTTGTCAGGCTCCTGACGCTGGGAAGTGAGAGGACTGCGTCCCGGAGCCCTACGGTCGAGATCCAATTGCAGACGTTCCAGATCTATTTGTACGCGCGGGGGCATTCCATCAAGAATGCCCCCCATCGCGGGCCCGTGACTCTCACCGAAAGTCGTAAGCCTTATATTTTTACCAAAGGTATTCATTATTTGTCCATAGTGAGAAGAAGCTCTTCATTATTGCGAGTCATCTCCATACGTTTCTTGATGAACTCCATCGCCTCAAGCGAAGTCATATCGGCAAGATAATTGCGGACAATCCACATGCGGTTGAGAGTTTCTTCACTGAGAAGCAGATCATCTCGACGAGTTGAAGATGCCACGATATCCACAGCCGGGAAGATTCGTTTGTTGGAAAGTTTACGATCAAGCTGCAGCTCCATGTTTCCGGTACCTTTGAATTCTTCAAAGATGACCTCATCCATCTTGGAAGATGTCTCCGTGAGAGCTGTGGCGATGATTGTGAGAGAACCGCCGTTCTCAATGTTTCGGGCAGCACCGAAGAAACGTTTCGGGCGCTGAAGAGCGTTAGCATCAACACCACCGGAAAGGATCTTGCCGGATGCCGGACTTACGGTGTTGTATGCGCGAGCAAGACGAGTAATGGAGTCAAGCATGATCACCACATCATGTCCGCTCTCTACAAGACGTTTGGCTTTCTCAAGAACAATTCCGGCAATTTTCACATGACGCTCTGCGGGCTCATCGAATGTAGATGCGATGACTTCCGCATTTACGCTGCGCGCCATATCGGTAACCTCCTCCGGACGCTCGTCGATAAGAAGCATGATGATGTATGTGTCAGGGTGATTTGCCGCAATAGCGTTCGCTATATCCTTAAGAAGAATTGTCTTACCGGTCTTGGGAGGAGCGACGATAAGCGCACGTTGACCTTTACCTATAGGAGCGAACATATCTACAACACGGGTGGATATATTACCTGCTCTACCTGCAGTAAGATTGAATTTCTCTTCAGGGAAAAGGGGCACAAGATGCTCAAACGGCACGCGGTCACGAATAACGTCGGGCGAAAGTCCGTTGATTGATTCAATTTTGCAAAGAGGGAAGTATTTTTCACCTTGTCTCGGAGGTCTGATACCACCTTCAACGACATCCCCCGTTTTCAGACCATAATCCTTTATCTGCTGTTGAGATACGTAAACATCATCCGGACTGCCCAGATAGTTGTAATCGCTTGAACGCAGGAAACCATATCCGTCAGGCATCACTTCAAGAACACCGAAAGTGGTAAGTATACCATCAAAATCATAACTTGTCTCCGGCTGACGCGCATTATTCTGCTTCTCAAGCTGACGCTGCTGCATGCGCTGTTTTTTAGTGAGATGTTTCTGCATCTTGGGAGACAAAGGTTTCACCGGAGCGGGATCAGCTATAATTATCGGAGCAACAGCAGCCGCCTTTTCCGCTTCCTGAATCTCACGCTGAGAACGAGGAACGAACGTGCGACGCTTGGCATTCGAAAAGAACGCATCAAGAGATGGTTTCTCTTTTGCCTTCGGAGAGATGAAAACTCTCGGCTCTGAAGACTGTTCCCCTTCCGATGCCTCATTATTCTCAATTACAAGGGGAAGATTTGAATCCTTCGCTTCACTATCCTTCTCGACTCCGGCATCAACTTTCTCTACTGAGGCGTCTTCCTTTTTATTCTTAACGTCGGAATCAATATTTACCTGTGTCATTTCAGCTACAGCAGGCTCCGGAGCTTTTTCTCCGACAGATTCAACAGGCTGTTCTTCTGTCTTTACTTTAGGTTTCCTGCCTCGCTTCTTGGGAGCAGGCGCATCAGCCGAGGGAGCAGCAACATTTACGGGAGCTTCCTGCATCTGTTCCTCCGCCTTTTGCGGCTCCTCTGGTTTCTCAGAAGCAACCTCAGATGTAGCTTCCTTCTTTGTCGAACGTTTAGCGCGTGTTTTTTTCTCTTTAGGTGTCTTCTCTTTAGGCGTTTTCGCTTTGGCGGCATTTTTTGCTACCGCCTCTTTAGCTGTGTTTTCCGACTCACTGTCGATCACATAATAGGCAAGCTCCTGCTGATCTGCGGAAGCTGTTTTTTTCATTCCCATGGATGATGCAAGCTCCCTGAGCTTATTTTCCTCCATGTTCATAAGTTCATCGTAACTGTACATAAGATTTCTATATCCTGTTTTTCATGTCTATCCCGAGGCAATAGATTCATGTCACCTCCAAAACTGCATTTTACACAGCATCAGCCTTGATTAATATCAGCTTTATTTTGGGAATAAGCGGGATGAAACGGTGAAAAGAAAAAATTTTAAATAGGATTTATATAGGATTAAACCAGACTGAAGCAATGAAAATCGGTGTTACCGACAGCCGGGTCTTATTTGATAGTGCAAATTTAACATTTAATTTTTTAATATGCAAATAAATGTGCAATTTACAACTCTATTAATCCGTGAACGCAAGACCTTTCATCGTAAAAAACAATTTTCCTTGCCCTGATTTCCAACTTTTTCCGACAATTGTCTGTTTCCCTCCCTTTTTCTCATAGACATCAAGAATTTCAAGAGCTATATCCCGCGTCGCCCCATATCTGGAAGCGAAACGATAGATCAGCCAGAACCTGTCGGGGGCATCGAAAATCGATTGCATCGGAAGGAAGTTACCATCCGGAAGCAATTCTTTCTCCGCCCACTTTAAAACGCGTTCCTCCCCCCGAAGGTTTTCGATTGAGGTGGAAATTGTTTTCCTAACCCCTTTCCAACGCCCTTCAAGAAGAGGGATGATATCGTTTCTAAGGAAATTACGCCGATAATCCGATTCAAGATTTGTGGAATCCACAACAAACGCCTCCCCTTTTTCTTGAAGATATTTCTCAATATCTTCCCTTGATACATCAAGCAGCGGTCGGAGAAGGATTCCGGTATCGGGCAACATCGCCCGCAAACCGGTAACACCTGATCCGCGGAATAAATTTATCAAAAGAGTCTCGATATTATCATCAGAATTATGAGCTATCGCTATCC
>DAWBVG010000622.1:0-7328 GCA_052279865.1 Muribaculaceae bacterium | reverse complement strand
GGTAGAACCATTTGAAGGAGTATAGGGATCCCAATGAGGCAGCACCGGAATATTTGGATCACCGTTTTTTGCAAAATTGATCCATGCGCCGCTCATCTGCGAAGCAAGCCGACGAGCTTTGTCTCCACCTCCGGTCATGCTGGCATGACGATCCGTATTGGCAAAAACAAACGGGATATCCATGCAATGTGTGCTTCGGAAAATACTATCAAGCACCGGTGATTCCCATGCAAACTGATACATCCACACCGGAGCCCCTTGCTGAGCTTCCTTAAGTTTCGCTTGTTCAATTGCGCCGGGACGGAAAACAACGTCCACATCAATCATATCTTTAGGTGTATATCCCGGATATGCTTTACCAAACGCCTTTTCATATTCACTTGCCTTATCTCCATATTTGTCGCGAAGCATTTCTTTCACTTTTTTGTCATCAACACTGCGAAGAGCTGGAACATAAGCACTCATATTAAATTCATGTCGGGTTGTTCCTATTATCATAGGAATATTTTTAGACTGCTCAGGGGCTTGTGAATCAAAGGGCTGACGAGGGAGAACTTTCCCGTCGACAGTAGGCGCCCATCCAAAAATAAATGAGTTTATTCCTGTTTTCTCAGCTTCCGCCCTAACTTTTGCCACAGCTTTCTCACCTGCTGCCAACAATGTTTCATAAGGAATTTGCTGTATTTTATCAATATCTTTAGGAGTCAGCCCGAGTTGTGCAACTGTTTCTTCCCCAATCTTGCGAGAATCTGCAGATGTCATTGTGCGCAACATAGAACCGCTTTGAACAATTGCTTTATGATACAATCCTTCTGCTGCAGGAGTAGCAAGCAAAGTCGAGACCTTGCCCCCACCTCCCGACTGACCGAATATTGTAACATTTCCGGCATCACCTCCAAACGTACCAATATTCTCTTTAACCCATTTCAGGGCAGCCACAAGATCAAGCAATCCGACATTACCCGAACTTGAGTACTTATCGCCAAAAGCCGACAAATCAAGAAATCCCAAAACATTCAAACGATGATTCAGCGTAACTACCACTACATCGCCGGTCGAAGCAAGAGATGTGCCGTCGTACGATGGAAGCTCTTGCCCCGATCCGGCAGCGTAGCCACCTCCATGGAGCCAAACCATCACGGGGACCTTATCTTTTTTACCTACATTTTTAGACCATATATTTATTCTAAGACAATTTTCATCCGGATAGCCGTCATCCCAGGCAAATGCATATGCCTGTTCATCGCTATACCATCCCATTCTTTTTCCCTGAGGACATGTCGGTCCGTATGAGCGGCAACTTCTTATCCCATCCCATCGGTCAGGTTTTTCCGGGGGCATAAACCGTTCCGCCTTGGCATATGGAATTCCTTTATAGATATACACTCCGTTCTCAATCACACCGGCAATCTTACCACTTGAAATTTCCAGTGTGGTTGATTCCTGTGAAGTAACGGGTGATGAATACGAAGCATCTGTAGCGTTTTTTTCCGAATTGCGGGCAGCACACCCTGACAAGGAGATTGTCAGTATTCCTGCCAACGCTATTTTTGAAAAAGTAAATTTCATGATGTCAGTTTTTCTGGTTTATATAATCATTCTGTAAGTAGGCATTCTAACTTTGCTGCAAAATTATCGTTTAACCACATCTTATTCTTTCTCCACCATTCAAAAGTATTTCTTAATATTTCAAAACCATATTATTCTGAGAACCATGCTTTTCTAAAAATTCAAATATTTTCGTAGCAGTTCAAATATTGCTCAATAGCATAAAAATATCTTAAACGTGACACTATTGCTTACGGCTTTTTTCCTAATTTTGTATTGTTATGAAACAGCTTTATCTAATACTTATACTCACGTTCCTGTTTTGCGCATGCGACAGCAGAAAGAATGATTCTTCACGAATCACAGATGTCCCATCCGGGCATCAAATTGCCAATGTGATATCAAATAATAAAATCACATCATTCGCGGAAGACTCACATGGACATATCTGGATAGGTACAGACAGAGGATTAAATAAATACAACATTAACGAATATCATCAATACTTCAGTGATTATTCCGAATCAAGTTTATGCCACAATCATGTGCAACATGTTTACCGCGACAGAAACAATAATCTATGGGTGGGCACAGCAGATGGTGTTAATCTTTATACTGAAAAAGATGTCTTCAAAAAGATACCGGTTGAAGAACTCAGTCAGAACGCGATTCAATTTTTCGAAGACAACGATGGCAGATTGTTCTTAAATATGAACGTGCATCTTTGTGAGTACGACAAAGTAAACGATAAATTTGTTTCAATAATACATGATTTCGATCCATACCATCAGTTTAATGCAAAATGCCATATTGACAAAAGCAATAAACTATGGGTTGTCAATCCATCATTATTGAGATCGTATGATCTGAATTCCAATACTCTTATTGACTCCATACCCTTAAATGGGTATTTCACCTCATCTCTACTGGATGAAAAAGGAACTCTATGGCTCGCTTCAAAAGATTCTTTCAGACTTTTTGATGTCAACAGACATCGTTTTATAGAAACTCCTCCAGCTTTAGATAAATCATCAAGAATAACAGGAATGAATGTCACTCATCTGCATCCATATGAAAATAAGATTCTCGGGGCTGCCGGAAACAGACTTTTCATTTACAATAGAATCACAGATTCACTTATTTTCGATGATGATATTAGTTTCCCTTTTAAAGCACCCCAATTCAATATATCAACTATTTATACAGACAAAGAAGGGAATCTCTGGTTTGGCTCAGAAGATCAAGGATATCAAGTCATATATAAATTTCATGACAGATTCTCAAATTATTTGTCATCCTTCTTTAAAAACATATCCGTCACATCCATAGCAATTTCCGGAGAAACTCTTGTAATACATACTTTAGACAACAAAATTTATCTTTATAACATCTCTGACAACAAAGCGCCTCAACAATGGGAAAATTCGTTGGGAAACAACATAATAATTAGAGTTTGCAATGACAATGAAGGGAACATATGGATACTCGGCACTGAAAAAACATACAAAACCAACGTGCACGCCAATACCCTGCAAGTTACAGGACAATATAATCTTTTCCTTCCAATAAGTCTCACGCAGGATAGGAATGGGACAATTTGGATTAGTTCCTATTCTGAAAATTTATATGCCCTCCGAAAAGAAGCTCCTGATTTTACATCTATCCATATCAGACCCAAGACTTTTACATTCACTTCGGATCTTCAAAACCTTAAAGATGGACGAGTCATGGCTGTGACTTTCGACTATCCTTTGCAGTTCATAGATCCGGATAACTGGAGCATCGTTCAATCGAAAGTCCGAGCTTCCAATGTGCCGATTCAAATGCTGTCTTCTAAATTTACACCCACATGTCTGGCTCAAGACAGCAGAGATGCCATATGGATAGGCACAATCGGAAACGGACTGCTCAAATATGACTGTACTTCCGACACGTTATGTAGAGTTGAAGACATCGGATGCACCGACATATGTGATGTGCAGGAAGATAATTATGGAAACATGTGGATCAGTACGAAATATGGACTTAATAAATACGATTATACCACGGGGAAGGTGTTTCATTTCTATCATACGGATGGAATCGGAGGAAATCAATTCTATCCCAATTCTTCTGCAAAACTTCCGGATGGAACGTTATTATTCGGTGGAACTCACGGTATAACAATATTCAATCCAACCGAAATTTTGCCGGCACGGAATGTTTCGTTATGTTTTGAAAATCTTAAAATCCACAACGAACTTATAATTCCGGCAAATAGCAAAGTCATTGACAGTATATTATCTTGCAACCCTGATATTATTCTCAGTCATGATCAGAATAGTTTCAGCATATCTTTTGCCGCCCTTGAATATGGGCAATATCAACGACCACATTTTCAATACATGCTCTCAGGTTTTGACGCTCATTGGATAGATGCGGGCAACAACCGGGAGGTTTTCTTCTCAAATCTTCCTGCCGGCAATTATGAATTCAAGGTCAGAACAACCAACCCGGACACCAACGAAGTTGAAAGCGAAAATTCTATTAATATTAAAATTTTGCCTTCCCCTTTCTTGTCATGGTGGGCGAAACTTACATACATTGTAATTTTTCTTATTGTTATCTATTTGATTTATCGTATTTACACAAAAATACGCAAAGAAAAAGAACACGCCCGATTCGCCGAGCAAGAGAAACAACAGGAAAAGAAGGTGAATGAAATGAATATGAGTTTCTTTGCCAATATATCTCATGAATTTCGCACTCCCCTAACCCTTATAGCCGGACCCGTGGCAGAGCTCGCAGCAGATAAAAACCTTACAGAAAAAGAAAGAAATCTAATGACGATTGTAAAACGCAATGTAAGTCGGATGCAGCGTCTTGTCAATCAGATTCTTGATTTTCACAAACTGGAGAATGACACATTGAGGCTTCAAGTTGAAAAGACAGATATGGTTAAACTCATCAGAGGCGTGGTTGAGAATTTTATTTTCAGTGCTGATCAAAAAGACATCACAATCGTCTGCGAGGGATTGGAAGACAGTTTCTTTTCTCCAGTTGATTCTGACAAGATTGAAAAAATTATATTCAATCTTCTTTCAAATGCAATGAAATACACTCCGTTGGGCGGAGAGATAGAAATTTCCTTTGATGTCATTTCCAATGCTGATGCTGTAGCCATAATGCCTGAACTCAAAGCCAAAGAAACTTCGGATTATATAAAGATTTCCATAGCGGATAATGGACCCGGGTTCCCGGAAAACCAACTCAATAAAGTATTCGATAGGTATTACCAATGCGAAGGTGAAGGAATCTATAACTGGGGAACGGGAATTGGGCTATACTATTCAAGAAAACTCGCAATCATTCATCATGGATACCTTATCGCTGAAAACCGCAAGGATAAAAAAGGTGCAGTAATGACACTGTGTATTCCTGTAAAGGATTCGGCTTTTAGTGAAAATGAACATTCTCAAACCGATAACCTCACAACAAAACAAATAATTGTTTCTCATCGCAACCATATTTCTGACAACGAAAAAAACATCGACAGCTCCAGAAAAAGGATTCTTGTTGTTGACGATGATATTGAAATTGCACACTATTTGAAAGCACTGCTTGACAATGATTACAACGTGCTGTGCAGGCATGATTCCGCTTCTGCATTTAGTTCTTTGGCTGACTTTAATCCGGATCTGGTCATTAGCGACATTGTGATGCCGGGAGGATCAGGTGTTGAGCTTTGCCGCGACATAAAGGAGAATTCCCAATATTGCCACATTCCGGTAATTCTACTCACTGCAAAACATACGGTACCGGAACAAGTTGAGGGGCTTGATTCGGGAGCAGACGCATACATCACGAAACCTTTTGAACCGATGTATCTCTCAGCAGTAATCAGATCCACTCTTGAAAACAGATCACGTCTGCGTGAGCTTCTCACGGCAAGCACAGAATCATCTCCAATAATTGAGAATGAACTATCTGCTCACGATCGTAAATTCATGGATGAAATCTATGCCATAATGGAGAGTGAACTTAACAATTCAGAGTTGGATCTTGTAAAAGTGTTGGATATCCTGAAGATATCACGAACTAAACTTTATTATAAGTTGAAAGGACTCACTGGGCAGACTCCAGCATCATTCTTCAAAATATATAAACTCAACCGGGCTGCCGAACTCATCAAGGAAGGCAACCACAATATTTCAGAAATAGCAGACATCACAGGATTCAGCACTCTATCACATTTTTCAACAAGTTTCAAAAAACATTTCGGAGTATCGCCATCTGAATATAGTTGAAATTGGTTGCATTTACCGAAATATGTGTAATTGATGAAATAGAATCGTTGTGTATTTTTGCATCATAATCAAACATTGATGTGTATGAAAAAATTCATTGTCACTGTTTTTGCCCTAATGCTTTCTTCAGCAGCATTCTCAACGTATGCGGAAACTCAGGCAAATACAGAAAAATCAAAGGTCTATTTCATAAAAGACATAACACCTGAGAATCTTGTAAAAATCTATCATGCCCTTGGCAAAGAAGCAAAAGGAAAGGTGGCTGTAAAGATCAGCACGGGTGAATCAGCCCAATCAAACCATTTGCGTCCGGAACTGATTGAAAACCTCGTAAAGGAAGTTGATGGCACTCTCGTGGAATGCAACACTGCTTATGGTGGTAACCGATCCACTACTGCAAATCATCGCCGCGCAATCGAAGAAAGAGGTTATGGCAAAATTGCTCCTGTCGATATCATGGATGAAGAGGGATATATCGACATACCTGTCGCTGATACAAAATACCTTAAGTATGACAGAGTGGGAAGCCACCTCGCCAACTATGATTTCCTTATCAATCTTGCCCATTTCAAAGGTCATGCAATGGGAGGATTCGGAGGAGTGCTTAAGAATCAAAGCATCGGTATTGCCACTCCGGAGGGAAAAACCCTCATTCATACAGCCGGCGTGTATGATGAACCAAGATATGTTTTCCAACAGCCCCACGGACAGGATGCTTTTCTTGAATCAATGGCAGCTGCAGCACAAGCGGTGCACAATTATTTCAAGGGAAATGCCATTTACATCAACGTAATGAATAATCTCTCTGTTGATTGCGATTGCGACGGGCATCCCCATGCTCCGGAAATGAAGGATATCGGTATTCTCGCATCGCTCGATCCGGTAGCGCTCGACAAGGCTTGTCTTGATCTGGTTTTCAACCATCAGTCTACCGCCGGCGACAATTCCGCGCCACTCGTACAGCGCATTGACAGCCGCCACGGTACTCATACAGTAGATCATGCCGCCGCTATCGGTCTCGGATCCTTGTCTTACGACCTTATTGATATCACAAATGCAAGCGAAATCGCGGATATTCTGAGCAATGGTGAAAAAAGATACAATGTATATGACATTAACGGCACAAAATTATTAACCAATGCCGATAATCTTAACACACTTGACAACGGAATCTACATCGTGAACGGAATAAAAACAATCATAAGCGATAAATAATACACAATAAAACAGATCTTAACTAAAAGAAAAGAATTGCACACATTTGGGAATGATTCTTACATATAGTGATTATTGCGAAAAAGGGATGCGCGGGGTAGCGCATCCCTTTTACTTTTGAAAGGTTTGCACAGGACGGAAACACAACCTTTACTGAATTTTTATTAATTTTGCAATGAAATCCATAATCGAACAAACGCCTTCAATTGTTCAAGATGTGATAACTGCCTTCTTCTTACATATTCAACTTTCGCAAGCGGAAAGTTGAAGTTTATAAGT
>DAWBVG010000621.1:0-2381 GCA_052279865.1 Muribaculaceae bacterium | reverse complement strand
GATGTGTATAAGAGACAGCTCATAGCTCTTCATTCCATCTTTGAGAATATCCTCACTGATTTCTCCAAAATTAAAATAGAGGTCCCCACCTTCAGTGTTAGGATTATTGGGATCAAGGAAGGGATCCATCATCCAGAACTGGATGTATTCCACATTTGAAGTCTCAAAGTTGGTGTTATCCATCTTACGCATGATACCGCCCCAGCGCTTTTCCGGCTGCAGCAAATTGCCCTGTTCATCAATTCTATCCGCATCGAGATTATAAGGTCCGCGTTCTTTGGGATAAAATGAGAGATTCAGAGTCTGAATGTAATTCGCCTCTCCATAGTTAAGATCGCGATATGGGAATATTTCATCAATCTTCACCTCTCTCACATACGGGTTAGAAAGCATGCTCGGATCATTCTTCATGTATCCCGGCACCATTGAAGAATTCTTCTGGGTCCACAGACGATCTATATAATACCATGCAAGCAACGACCGGTTTTTACCATAATCCACATTGTTGCTTAGTTTGGCTTCGGGGAACAAAGCATCGGCACCACCATCATAAGGGGTGGATGCGAGGAACCAGGAATACGGAGAGCGTAAATCTATACCTGTCTGTGTTGCCTCGAAATCATCTATATAACTTGAGCCTTTGTTGGAACCGCTTTTCTGCTTATGCGGCACGAGTTGGGCAAATTCAGCGTTTACATTGATTCTTGAGGGGGCTGTGGCATTCACGGTCGGAATCTTGTTGAGCAGATTGGTGAGCCACATAAATTCCTTGTTATAGCTTAGATTCAGACCCCACATAGTGTTGTTGATCACCTCATCTCCGATATTCACCTTTTCTGTTAGAGCCTTTTCCGAAAAATGCAGGATGGTTCCACCCAATGTGAAGTCTTTGTTGAATCGATATTGTGCATCAAGTCCAAGCAGAGTCTTTCTTTGCATCGAGAAGAGAGACTGATTTTCGAGTGTTACACTCACATTTGTTCCTGAATCTATGATGCTCTGGTTGGTTATGGTGACTATACCCATGGAATAGTCAACGGTATAGTCACTATTCTCTGTAAGTACGACACCGCCAGCCATAACAACGACAGATCCCCTTGGCACATTCATGGCGTTAAGGCGTATCTGTGCACCATTGGATGCCTGATATTCTCCGACAAGTGAGAATTTGTTTTTATCAGCGAATTGCTGCGCCACAACAAGAGTTGAGTCATACAATTCTTTATACACATATTGCGACGCAATAGCGGGATTTCCTATTTTCTTTTCAAGATGAGCACCGAATGGTTCTGCTACAGGAAATATTATTTTTCCGGATGACGACTGCACGGTGTAACCCTCGACATAGTCGAAAAAACCATCCGAATTGGATTCCTGGTTTGAATCCAGACGGTCAAGATTCATCACCTGAAGAAGAGGCTGATTGGAGATGGCTCCAACCGGAAGATAATTGATTTCCGTTCCGGTGGTATCGCTTAAGAATTTAATGTTTAACTTGAAGTTTTTACTCTGTAGCTGGTAAGCACCAAGAGAATATACATTCTTCATCATGAGTCGCCACATAGGCAGACGGGGCGACACTGTGGCACTTCTAAGCATTTTCAAATAAAGGCAGTCAGACGTGTTGGTAATATCCGAAGAAAATTCGCCAACCTGATAAACCTTACCTTGATATGTATATTCATATGCTACCGCCAGAACTTCATCCGTTGTCAACGCGGATTTCAGAGATATGTAACCCAGGTCATCGTTTAGTGTATATTCGCTCGATTTCAACAATCTGGCACTTTCCACTTTCTCAAAATCCTTACCACCTTCAATACCATAAGCCCTAAGAGGATCCAGAGCCTGCGTCACCATATTAATGTTTCTGGCATCCGGATAGTCGCTTTTAACTACCGACAGCAGATTATTGCTTTGATTTGAAGGATTGTTGAAAGATGTGTTTGGTTGCCAATAACTATTGGCAAGACGCTTGTTCTCACCGAGATCCATAAAACCAACGAAGTTTCGCGACTCGTTGTAGTTGCTGTTCTTATTGGTAATCCAGACTTCAATTCTGGTGATTTTTATGCCGGAAGATACATGCGGCAGACGGGAAGCAAACTGGTCGTAGTTTTCATAAAAATATTGCGCAAGAAAGAAGTGGCGGTTTGCATCATAGTTATCGGCTTTAAAATTGAATTTTGTTGCCTGCACACCACCGGACGTTGACACAGTCTTTGATTCGGAATTCTGTTGCGAAATGAGTCCGGTGAGTGTGAGCTTACCGAATTGAAGTTTTGTCTTAAGACCAAAAAGAGCTGTTCCGCCACGGATTAGACTTGAACCCGTGGTCATGCTTACGTTACCGGCTTCTATGCTCTTTATTATCTCGTCTT
>DAWBVG010000620.1:0-4500 GCA_052279865.1 Muribaculaceae bacterium | reverse complement strand
TTTGAAATTTAGGCATTACAGCCATTGCGAATAGTTCACCTTCCCATAAAGCCTCTTGTGGTTGCCATGAGTATCCGCCGGCTGCATTTCCATTAAAAGACCATGTGGCTTTAGCCTTGTTTTTTAATTTGAGGTTTATAGCTGCTTTGTCGGAAAAGCTTATTCCCGAAAGAACTTGCATTGGCTGATGATTTTCCATCACTTCCACAGCTCCAACATCTTCATGGTTGATGCCGTTTGTTGCCACTCCATATTTCCCACCCAGCAGGTCGGTTCCTTCAATGTAGAATTTATTTATGTCTTCTCCCTGATACTTTATTTTTCCAGATTTCTCAACATCAATACCGGGCATCCGCTTCAACACATCGCCGATTGAACGGTCTTGTGTCTGTGCGAATGCGCTTACCCCATATGTGATCGTATCTCCTTGTTCGCGAATTTTATCGGCTTTAACTGCCACTTCCTTTAACTGTATAGATCCCGGTTCGAGATAGACAGTCAATGGGAATTTGGCGTTATGGAGAGGAATAGTCTGCTTCGCAAAACTTATCATTGAGATTTCAAGACTGCAACCTTCCATTGAGGAGAGGGCAATATTAAACTTCCCGGCTTGCTTTGATGTCGCGAATTTCTTGATTTTCCCATCGTCTCCTTTTACCATGACTGATGCTCCGACCAAAGGCTCATTATTCTCCTTGTCTATTACTGTGCCTGATACAAAAATTTCAGCGTATGAGAACACAGGTACGCATAATATAAAGACAATCAGTAATGCAAGTGGCTTCATAATGCTATTTATTCAAGTAATCGGGTTCAAAGCTGTGGAGTTTGCCGTCGAATTGAGGAGCCGGAGTCTCGGTGCCATCTTCGTTTTTGCGAGTTGATTTAACTGTGACTGAGCCTCCATATTTTGCCTGCAAAACACTTTGTGCATTATGCTGATAATAGTCTTCGTCAGATAACGCTTTAAGACGGGTGGTTTTGGAATATTCCTGTGGTGAATATATCGGAGTTATGATACGGTCTGTCTTCTCAATACCTGTTGCGGTGAACATAAACCCACCCTCTGTCTCTGCCTTGAGTATTATGCCGGGTAAGCCCTGTAGTTTCCAAGGACCGAAAGGATAGGGTATTTCAGGAGCGAACCATGCTTTCCAATGTCTGCCATGATAATCAGATTCCGCCATGATGCACTCATATCCCAAAATGTTTTGGGTGGAATCTGAATTTATTGACCATTGCTGTTCATCAAGGTTTTCGGTATAGTATCCATGTTCGAGTGCCCATTTGTCGTATACGGTCATTTTGTTGTCCTTCCGATCAGTGACTACATAAAGATCAACTTTTTTAACCGGACCCTTCCTATAATCTACAGATATTGACCCGTTAGGATTTTGGGTAACGCACGAAGCCATGATGATTTCCTGTAGCTGTTTCTTCCCATCGGGAGTAGAAGAGAGTGAATCGTTGAAAAGACTAATGTCATTAAAATATTTAGACTTATCCGGCGAAACAAGAAGACTCATCCTGTTTGTGGTAGAGGCTTTTGTTTTGGTTGGATACTGCTCATCATAGCTCAGAATGATGTCTGCTTTTTGTGCGCATACTGAGATGCCGGCGAAAGAAATTGCGAGTGCAAATAATACCCTTTTCATATTTGATGGATTTAATTATTTCAATATGGATTTCAATTAAGCTTGTAGTAGATATGGCAAATTTACAACTATTATTTTAGTTGACAAAATTTTGTCCGAAAAAAAGCTCTATATAAGGGGTAAGAAGTAAGAAGTAAGAAGTGAGAAGTAAGAAGTAAGAAGTAAGAAGTATAAATTGGCATGCCTCAACCATCTGAGTCGGCTTAATTAGACGCAAAGACATGATGGCGCAAAGACGCGAAGGATGAAGTGAAAATATAAACATAGAAGTTAAGAGGAATATTGTTCAAAAGTTGGGGCGTGCCAATTCTTACTTCTTATTTTTATTTTATCGATGAGTTTTACTAAATTTGCAGGTGTTAATTTAGAAACTGTTTAAACAGTTTATTAGAGTGTGCTTATTTTTAACACGAATTGAAATTAAATGCGCTCTTGAAAATTTATGGATGAAGTTTTATGAATTTTAAAAGGAATAGGGGAAACGGATCAGGTTTGTTGCTTCTGATTGTAACTCTTGTAGTTGCATTGCTCTCGGCTTCTTGTCATTCTTCTAAGAAGGGGAGTAAAAATAATTATAAGCAGCCGGAAATCTCTATCTCTGTGAAGGATCTGAAAGGATCCGAGTCGCAGAAGAAAATAGTTGAAGAAGCAATGTCATGGATCGGTACGCCTTACGCATATGCAAAGTGCGACAAAAAGGAGGGTACTGATTGTTCCGGTATGGTGCTAAGGGTGTATGAGGATGTGTTGGGGTATAAACTTCCTCGCAATTCAGCCAAACAGGCTGAATTCTGTATGCCGTTAAAAAAGGAGGAAGTAGAAACGGGAGATCTTGTGTTTTTTGCAACAGGGCATGATCCCGAGAGAATATCACATGTAGGAATTATGGTAGATGATGTGAATTTTGTGCATGCCTCGACCAAGAAGGGAGTTGTGATTTCAAGAATCGACACGCCATATTATATTCGAACTTTGAGGGGATTCGGGAGAGTTAAGCCATGATGGGGCGGAATGGGGCGACAGGGGAAATGGGGCTGGATAGGGCGATATGGGGCTGGATGGGGATGGTGGAGGACAGGAGAAACATAAAAGAGGGTTGTCACAACTGATTCTGTGACAGCCCTCTTTTATGAATTATGAGGTATCCTTTTTTACGACTTAAGAGGTATTCCTCTTTGTAAATTATATGAAATTCATTAAATTATGAATTAAAGAAGGGGGAGGAGTTTTGCTTCGAGGTCTTCGAGTTTTACCAGACCTACGCTGCGGTCAACAACTTCACCACCTTTGAAGAAGAGCACTGTCGGTATGCTGCGAATACGGTTCTCAGCAACAACCTCATCGTTCTCGTCTATGTTTAATTTGCCGATAACTGCTTTGTCGCCGTATTTCTCAGCGAGTTCTTCAACAACGGGACCGAGTTTCATGCAGGGACCACACCATGTTGCCCAGAAATCGATTACCACTACTTTTCCTGACTCGATAGCTTCTTTAGCTGTCTGATCTGTAAATTGAATTGCCATGATTTTATTTTTAGGTTTAAAATTTTGTTTTCAAAACTGTATTTACATTGTGGATATTTTGTATTTGAGTCCGTAATCTTGAAGTGTATCCATGAGTTCTCGAGTGATGGGCATTTTTTTGCGTGAATGCACTCTTATGGATTGTCTTGACTCCGGATCGAAGATGTCAAAATAAAGGTCGCCCTTACGATCATTGTCCGGAATTTGCTCCAACGCCGTGAAGAAATCACGGTTGTCGTATTTGAAATTCATATATACGAGAACTCCATTGGCAATGCCCCCTCGTTTTGATTCCAGAGATGAGACTTCCTCTATCTGCATGTCTGTGCGTTCCGGATTGAAACGACCGGGCACAATATTAATCCTGACGAATGTCGGCTCTCCGACACGGAATTTATCTTTATGTTGGTTGTGGTTCATTCCGAAAAGTGGAATTTCTGTCTTACCGGTGAAATCTTCAAGCTCCACAATAGTAAATTCATTTCCTTTACGGGAGGTTTTGAGTGTAACTTTGGTTACAAGTCCACCCATGGTAATTTTGCACGGTGTGTTTTGCTTGTCCTTAAACTGCTCGCACGGTGTGTTGCATCCATATGTCAGTTCCATATAATATGGATCCAACGGATGGGCTGATAAATACATCATCACCATTTCCTTCTCTTTCTCCAGAATAGCGAGACGATCCCATGGCTCTACTACCGGAAACGGAGGTTTGTTGGTTTCAATTGGTTCCAGATCGCCAAAGAGACTCATTTGGAGTGAGTTTTTATCGTTCTGGATATTCTGTCCGTATTTTACAAGCAGATCCGTATAAGTCGATTCAAGCACAGGGTGCACAAACATCTCGCGCTGCATTTCGAAACAGTCAAAAGCTCCTGCCATCGCAAGGTTTTCAATCGCTCCTCGGTTGCACGCAGAAAGGTTCACACGCTCCACAAAGTCATAAATGTCTTTAAACGGACCGTTTTTCTCCCTTTCAATTATTATGGCATTTACTGCATTCAGACCGACACCTTTTACAGCTGCAAGTCCGAAACGTATCTCTCCTTTCTGGTTAACACCAAAGCGTTCGACCGACTCGTTGATATCCGGACCTTTAACGGTGATGCCCATGCGTTTACATTCATCCATAAACTTACGCAGCTTATCGGTGGCAGTCAAGTTGCGGCTTAACACGCCTGCCATATATTCTGCAGGGTAGTGTGCTTTGAGATATGCAGTCTGATATGCAACCCAGCTGTAGCAAGTGGCATGACTCTTATTGAAAGCATAGGATGCGAATTTTTCCCAGTCAGCCCATATCTTCTCCAACGCCTGTGCCG
>DAWBVG010000619.1:0-2974 GCA_052279865.1 Muribaculaceae bacterium | reverse complement strand
TAATTAATGGTTAATAATTAATAATTAATAGTTCTATAATTAAATGGTTGCAGAAGAGATAACGAAACTGAAGCGGGAGATTCCAGAGGAAGTCGCTCTTGTAGCAGTTTCTAAATTTCATCCGGCTTCTATGATCCGTGAGGCATACGATGCTGGACAACGTCGCTTTGGCGAAAGTCGAGTTCAGGAACTTCTTGAGAAAATTCCACAGTTGCCCGAAGATATAGAGTGGCATTTTATCGGACATTTGCAAACCAATAAGGTAAAGCAACTTATCGGCAAAACCTCATTGATAGAAAGCGTGGACTCAGAGCGACTTCTTGATCTGATAGATTCCGAGTCGCGTAAAGCAGGGGTAGTAACGCGAGTGCTGATGCAGGTGCATGTGGCAAAAGAGGAGACGAAATTTGGCTTCCTTCCGGATGAGTTAATCGCGTATTTCAAGGATCGTAAATTTGAAAAACTTACGAACACCCATATCTGCGGAGTGATGGGGATGGCTTCCAACACTGATGACATGGCGCGTGTCAGAGCTGATTTTGCAGAGATCCGAGAGCTCTTCCGGACTATTGTATCTGATGAAAGTCTTGGATTAAGGGGATTTGATCAGATTTCAATGGGGATGAGCCATGATTGGCAATTGGCAATTGAAGAGGGGGCAACCATTGTAAGAATTGGCAGCCTTATTTTCGGAGAGCGAATTTATTAGCATTAAAAGTAAACATACTTTTAAAGACAAAGTCTTATCATTACGAGTAACATTAGAATTTAATAACCATAAATATATTAACTCTATCATGACTCAATCTACACAAAAGCGATCTACAGTCGCTATCATCACGATGTTTTTCATCTTTGCGATGATTTCTTTCGTGACCAACATGGCCGCCCCCTTCGGCAATATATGGGGATTCAAGTATGAATGGGCAGGTATGGCAGGTAACCTTATGAACTTCACCGCATATCTGTTTATGGGTATTCCTGCAGGCAATATGCTTATCCGTTACGGATACAAGAAGACAGCGCTTATCGCTCTTGCAGTTGGTGCGATAGGTCTTGGCATTCAGTTGCTTTCAAGTGTTGTCGGCGGCAACGTAGTTGTCATCGGCGGTGAGAACCCCACAACGCTCAACCTTTTCATCTACCTTCTTGGTGCTCTTGTCTGCGGTTTCTGCGTATGTATGCTCAACACAGTCGTAAATCCGATGCTTAACCTCCTCGGTGGCGGCGGTAACAAGGGTAATCAGCTCGTGCAGACAGGTGGTACTCTTAATTCACTCGCGGGCACTCTGACACCGCTTCTCGTTGGTATGCTTGTAGGAACACTTACAAAAGACACTACCATGGCGGCGGTTGCACCTCTTGTGATCACTGGCATTGCAATCTTTGTTCTTGCATTCATCGTGATCTCATTTGTGAAGATCGAAGAGCCCCAGTCTAATCTCAGCAAGGTTAAATACGAGCACAGCCCGCTCGCATTCCGTCATTGTCTTCTCGGTGTGATCGCCATCTTTTTCTATGTAGGTATAGAGATCGGTATCCCCGGTGAGCTCAACGCCTGGATAAGCCGTGAGAACTTTGAAGGAGCAGCTGCTGTGGCTGGTTCGCTCGCAGCTCTTTACTGGCTCATGATGCTCATAGGTCGTTTTCTCAGCTCAATCATCAGCGGAAAGGTGTCTACACGCGCGCAGATGATAACTGTTTCCAGTGTTGCAATTATCCTTGTTCTTATCGCAATCTTCCTTCCTGAGGATATCACTTTCAAATCGCCTGAAATCAGCGCTCTCAATATCATGAGCGGTGAGGTGCCTTTGAAATGTCTCTTCCTCTTCCTCTGCGGTCTTTGCACATCTGTGATGTGGGGTGGAATCTTCAATCTCGCAACAGAAGGTTTGGGTAAATATACAGCTAAAGCCACCGGTCTTTTCATGACAATGGTTGTGGGTGGTGGTATCATGCCTTACATCCAGGACTGGATCGGTCGTACAGCAGGTTATGTCAATAGTTACTGGCTTGTTGTGGCTATGCTCGCATATATCCTTTATTATTCGATTATCGGATCAAAGAATGTCAATAAAGACATTCCTGTAGGTGAAGAACCTATTGACCTCAGAGATCTCTAATCATAAACAAACTCCGGTAAAAGCATATTTGTTATTGCTTTTACCGGAGTATTTTGATTCCAACTTACAGATAAAAACTATGGACGTAAAAGTCATGAATGATGCCGCCAATAATCTCCGCGTTCTTATCGCCGAGATGGTGGAAAAGTCAAAATCCGGTCATCCCGGAGGCGCTATGGGAGGCGCAGATTTTATCAATGTATTGTATTCAAGTTTTCTTGTATACGATCCCGAAGATCCGAAATGGTTTGCCCGCGACCGCTTCTTCCTTGATCCCGGACACATGTCACCGATGCTTTACAGCATTCTTGCACTTACAGGTAAATTCACAATGGAGGAGCTTCAGAATTTCCGTCAGTGGGGCAGTGTGACTCCCGGACATCCTGAGGTAGATGTTGAAAGAGGAATTGAGAATACATCCGGACCGCTTGGTCAGGGACACGTGATGGCTGTTGGAGCTGCCATTGCAGAGCGTTTCCTTGCAGCACGTTTCGGAGAAGTCGTGGCTCACAAGACATACGCATTCATATCTGACGGTGGTATTCAGGAGGAGATTTCACAAGGTGCCGGCCGTATCGCCGGAAAGCTTGGGCTGAATAATCTCATAATGTTCTACGATTCCAATAAGGTTCAGCTTTCAACCCACGTGGCAGATGTCACCAACGAGGACACTGCCGCAAAATATCGTGCATGGCACTGGAATGTAATTGAGGTTGACGGCACAGATCCTCTTGCAATGGCAGGCGCACTTCAGGCTGCTTTGGAAGAGAAAGAGAAACCGACCCTCATCATCGGTCATACAGTTATGGCACGTGGCGCTGTGGATTCTGAAGGGAAATCACTTGAAGGCG
>DAWBVG010000618.1:0-4638 GCA_052279865.1 Muribaculaceae bacterium | reverse complement strand
GATGTGTATAAGAGACAGGTTGAAGACGCTCAAAATCTCGCCTTCGTAAATGTTGAATGGAACGACCTTACTTACCTCTCGCTTGCCGGCATGAACTTCCTGCAGAGAGTCAATGCAGCCAACAACCAGTTGATCACTCTTGATGTATCGTTCGACCCGATGCTTCGCTTCGTGAACGTCACCAACAACGATATGCTGACAGACCTCCGCACAGATGCTGACCCGCAACTCCGCCACGTTATCGGTTATGACGATTATGAATATGGCTTCTGATTTATTTACAATCATACATCAAGAGCCGCCGGAAATTCCGGCGGCTCTTTTTCGCATATATCCCATTCGGATTTGACAATTTATTTTATTTCAATAATTCATTTTATTTCAATACTGAAAAGTGCCATACGATATGGTTCTCATATATCTCTCCGGCGGGAAGGAAGGTAGTTGGGAAATTAGGTTTATTAGGAGAATCAGGAAAATGTTGCATCTCTATTGCAATCCCTTCCTGTGGTCCGTAAGGTCGTCCCGAACAATTGAGAGGCGTTGCCGTCACGCGATTCGCAGTATATACCTGCGCCCCCGGCTGGTCACTACCCATAGTGAGGACTCTGCCGCTGGCATCGTCACGTAGTTCCACAAGATTTTCTTGAAATTTGCCGGGTTGCCAATCGTCAAACACCCAGCATTGTCCGTATCCTCCACCGATATTCAATGGAGGGAAATCGGAGTTTATGTCACGCCCGATTTTCTTTGCAATGCGGAAATCCATGGGAGTTCCCGCCACATCGGCAATCTCTCCCGTAGGGATATGGGTAGCGTCAATTGGAAGCCATTTGTTTGCCTTCATCTTTAAGACATGATCAAGAATCTTTCCAGAATCCGCCCCATGCAGATTCCAATATGCATGGTTTGTAAGATTCACCACCGTGTCCGCATCTCCCACAGCCCGAAAATCAAGACTGAGCTTATTCTCTTCACTCCATCTGAAAGTGGCACTCACATCCAAAGCACCGGGAAATGACTCCTCCATGTCTTCGGAATGATAAGTCATTCTGACTCCATCCGTCAAAAGTTCGGCATCCCATATACGGTTTTGAAATCCGGTGGGTCCGCCATGAATGGAATTAGGTCCGGCATTGAGTTCAAGATTGTAGGTTCTATCCCCCACAACCAGATGTCCGTCTGCAATACGATTGGCATAACGACCCGGAGATTTGCCCATACAGGCATCATCCGCATAATAATCAACCGGATTGGCATACCTGAGAGCCACGTTGTCAATTTTACCGTCACGGTCAGGAACATTAACCGAGAGTATTCCCGCTCCGAGCGTAGAAAGCTCAACATAAGCTCCCGACTGATTTTCAATCCTGAAGACAGTTATATCCCCCACTGCCGACGAATAAGTTGTCGAATAGATCTTCATTGATTTAATGTTGTGAATTAGAGGAAATCAAGGCACAATTCCAATTCTTCCTGATTGGTGAGCACATATGAGGCTCCTGCCATTACCATAGTTTTGGCATCCGTTCCGCCCCAGGTTACTCCTGCCGGAATGATTCCAACCTCCTTAGCCGCAAGTATGCCTGTCTCGGTTCCGGAAACAAGGGTGATCTCTCGTCCCGTCAGCATGCTCTGATTTTTAATATTGTTCAAAGCCGCCACATATTCCGCTAAATCTCCGGCAGCATGCACTTCAATAACCTTGACTCCTTGTTCCCGCAGTTTATCCAGCTGCTTTTTCACCCAGTCTATTTCTTTACCTTGGTTATCCTTTAGGCACCCTTCCGTTTCAACAAGAGCAATCCTCATCGCCTTTCTCACATAGGGCAAAGTGTCAAAACACAGATTACCCGGATCCATGCGGGGATCGGAAGTACGTTTCATCCAGGAAGTCAACCGACGCGACATTTTTTTCTTGGTTTTTGCATAAGAAACGCTGTCAGCAACATTGTTCAGGCATCCCGGATCTTTCCGCAGATCATATAATTCCTCAGCGGGACGCAAGCCAAAAGCGCGGTCGAATATCTCCTTGGGATATTTATCACGTTGGAAAACCATATATGCCTTTGCCGGACCATGTCCTGTATCACCATAAACAGGATCTGTACCGGCGGGCAATCGGTCCGGATAAAGATTTCTTATGTACAAGAAATCTTTGTCTTGCACGGAACGCATTGGGTATCCGTATCCTCCCGGGCGCGTATTGGTGTGACGTTCACGATCTGAATATATTTCCTTACGGCATGCACTGTAGTCACCCTTAAAGACCGGAATTAAACTCCGCGAGTCCATCTTCTCTTTAGGCTTCACTCCGGCAGCCTCATAGAAAGTTGCCGTCAAATCCATCAGGCTGATAAAACCATCGCACACACTGCCTGGTTTGATTACACCGGGCCATCTCACAGCAAACGGGACATGACATCCAAGATCATAAAGATTTGACTTGGCACGAGGGAAAGAATCTCCATTGTCACCGGTTATGATAAGCAATGTATTGTCCAGACGTCCCGTTTTACGCAAAGCTTCAACCACCGCCTCACACTCATCCTGGAAAAGCTGGATGTTATAATAATAGTCTGCAACATCGGTGCGCACATCGGGAGCATCCGGAAGATAGGGAATCAGCGTTACTGAATCAGGATTAAAGCCATGCTCTTTTCCGGAGCCTTGCTTATATGGACGATGTGGTCTCCGGCTCCCCATCCACACACATATTGGTTTATCGGCAGGAGCATCCTGTTCAATATATTTTACAAGATCCTTGACTTCACGACCGGCAGGGTTATGTTCCCAACCCGTCTTGTTCCACACTCCGGGTCCCCATCCTTTTCCCCAATATACGGCATCATAACCGGCTTCCTCCAGAACATCCGGATACACTGTCAGATTAGCGGGGAAATAACTGTTGAGATTACAACCGTCCTTAAGTCTGTGGGGATGCTGACCGGTAAGGATACTTGCCCGCGATGGAGAGGAATGGGGAGCTGCTGAATACGCACGTGTGAAAAGCATTCCTTCTGCAGCAATGCGCTCCAGGACGCGGGAATCAACTTCCGACGCTCCATAGGAATTGGCATGAGGAAATCCCCAGTCGTCAGCAAGCATCAACACTATGTTGGGACGACAGTCCGCATTATTCTTCGCAAAAGCGGAGACTGCCACTCCCCCGGCTAAAAGAGCCATCGAAGTTCTGTTAAAATTTAAATTCATGGCATTTGTTTTTTAGAGAGTGTTTGGATTTAACTTTCGTTCACATGAAGAGGGATTTTCGAGGGAATTTCACGAGTTGAAGAAGGAGCATAGCGGGCTATGCGACTGATGAGACTTGGTGAAATTCACCGGAAAGACCATTCATGTGAATGAAAAGAATTAATTCAGAAAGTACCTACTTATAATTCGTGTTAAATTCAAATACACTCTTAGCGTTATCAATGATTTTGCGTAACTCAGGGATGGCATTGATCTTTTGGGCAATATTGATAGCGGCACGTTGATAACCATTGTCGCTTGGATGCGTACCGTCTACAGTTGTCTCATGATCATTACCTGTATAGAGTCCGGGCTCGAAGAAATAAATATTCTTATCTGCTTTCATTACTTTACTTATCTCCTCTCGGGCTGCTTGCGCCTTATCTGCCTCATATTTGCGTTTATCCTGATCAAAATTGGTTACCTCTCGTTTTACAGTCTCAAGAAACACCAAAGGAGTTTTTGGATGTTTCTTCCGGATAGTCTTCACAAAATCCGCGAAGCGTTCGTGAATCTGATCGGCATTGGGATTTGAAAAGCAGTCGAAAATAAACATATCTGCATCTGTGTCACAGATAAGATCCGCAAAGAATTGCTCCATCTTCTGTTGTCCTCCCGTGCCATAATTTGCAATATCAACACCGAGTATTCGTGAAAGCTGCGCAGGCCAAGTCATACCGGGACGGCAAGTGGATGTGCCATGAGTATAACTCGACCCCATTGCCACAATCGGAGCCCGTTTAATTTCTCCACAAGACTCAACCACAGCGTCCGGAGCGACACCTATCTGTATCGAGTCAAGCACCATGAAGCAAGGAAGATAGAGCATACATTCTTTCAGAGTAGTGTCCATATTGTTAACGAGAGTATACTCATGTTTTGTAGATTTATACTTAGGACGTCCCATTCCTGCCCATAGCCATTTATCATCTTTCTTAATATATAAGTCAAGACCCGCCTCAGCTATAGGATGCCAACTCGTGCTGCGGTGCTCCTTGTCGTTATACCATTTGGCTGCTATGACAGGAGAATTAGTAATGAAACTGAGTGCCAAACCAGTAGACATCTTGTAGTATTTACGCACAGTAGGCGTAAAATCCGGATATTTGTCTGTATCCAATCGGCTTAATCGCGGACCGTCGGGTTGCGGCTTATTGAGGATTGTTAAGGTGGAGGCATCTATATATTTCAGTTTTTTCGCTTCCTCTCCCCATACATTTAAAGAAACACAGACCAGAGTTATCAATAAAAAAACTTTCTTCATAATCTATGTGTAGATAAATAAGTTACGTAAATAGAGTGTTTAGTTTTACATTCCAAATCCTCATTTATCGAACCGAGTTCGATAAGGTAAAAAGTAAAAGGTAACAGGTAAAAGGAGGAAAT
>DAWBVG010000617.1:0-5969 GCA_052279865.1 Muribaculaceae bacterium | reverse complement strand
AGCCATGGAGATGCCACGGAGCCTACGCGGGTGCTGACGATCTGCGAGATATGGCGGTTGATGTCGTTGTGGAAGAGTGTCGGGCTTTCTGCCGTCAGCTCACCGATCTTGCCGTAAGGAAGCAATCCTGATTTCACAAGAGCCTGGAAACCGTTGCAGATGCCTAAGATGAGACCTCCGCGTGCCTGCAGACGCTTGATAGCTGCCTTGACGGTGTCGTTGAGGAGCACGTTGGCAATAAACTTACCGCTGCCGTCCGGCTCATCGCCTGCGGAGAAACCGCCGCTGATGGCGAGGATATGACATTCATCGATATTGCGTGCCATCTCTTCCACTGAGCGTTCTATATCTTCGGCTGAGAGGTTGATGAATACGCTGCTTCTGACTTCCGCACCTTCGCGTTCGAAAGCCTTGGTCATGTCGTAATCGCAGTTTGTGCCCGGGAAAAGCGGAAGGAACACTACCGGATGCTCTGTTTTCTCTCCCTCCCAGCGACTCCGGTTGGGTCCGGAAACAGCATTTTCCACTTTCCCCTCTACGCCGCTGCGATCGGGATAAACCTTGTTGAATCTGCCTCGGTTGGCTTCGAACGCCTCCCCTATCGTGATCTCTTCGCCATTGACAATGAGTTTACTTTCGACAGTCTTACCGATGAGCTCCACATTCGGGAATGAAAGCTCAACGTTGCTCTCTACAATCATCGAGCCGTGTCCGAAGTCGAAAAGATCCTTGTCGGAAACTTTCACATCGACTCCGATGCCGTTTCCGAAGCTCATCTTTGCAAGAGCCTCGGCAACGCCTCCGAAGCTTACCGACCATGCTGAGAGTATCTCTCCCCCCTCGATGGCTTTGCGCACGTTCTCAAAATTTAGGATGAGTTGCTTCGTATCTGGAGTCAGGTCAGCCTCAGGAGTGTGGCGCACGATATATACATAATTGCCGCCAGCCTTGAATTCCGGGCTGATCACCTTGCGGGCATCGACTGTGCCGGCTGCAAAGGCAATGAGTGTCGGGGGAACGTTGATGTCATTGAATGTGCCGCTCATGGAGTCCTTGCCGCCGATGGCAGGAAGACCGAATGCCAATTGCATTTCAAGAGCACCGAGAAGGGCTGCCAATGGTTTTCCCCATGATTCGGTGGAATGCATGCGCTCGAAATATTCCTGGAACGAGAATCTGAGACGACGGAAGTCCGCGCCTGCAGCCGTAGCCTTTGTCAATGCTTCAACAACGGCATATGCAGCTCCATGGAAAGGACTCCAGCTGCTGATATATGGATTGAATCCGAATGTCATTATGGAGGCAGTGTCTGTGTGATGGCTGCCAACGGGAAGCTTCTGTACGCTTGCCTGTGTCTCTGTGCCCTGTGTGGCTCCACCGAAGGGCATCAGCACAGTGGAAGCACCGATCGAGGAGTCGAACATCTCGATCAGTCCTTTCTGGGATGTTACATTCTCATCCTCCAGATTGTGAAGGAATTTCTCTTTAAGGTTATTGCCTGTGATCTCGCGTGCAAAAGGATCTCTGTTCTCGATGCCTCCAACGCGAGCTTTTGCGTAATGGCGTGCGCCTGCAGAGTCGATAAACTCTCGCTTGAGATCTGCCACGAGCTCTCCGTTGTAATACATCCGCATTCTGCCGGAATCGGTGACGTCTGCCACGTGGCGGACTTCGATGTTCTCCTCATGACAGTAACGCTCGAATTCTTCGCGGTCTTTAGGTTCCACAACCACAGACATTCTTTCCTGCGATTCGCTGATGGCGAGTTCTGTGGGGTTGAGACCGGAATATTTTGTAGTGACGCGGTCCAGATATATGTCAAGACCGTCGGTGAGCTCACCGATGGCAACACTGACACCTCCTGCGCCGAAGTCGTTGGATTTCTTGATAAGTCGGGTCACCTCCGGGCGACGGAAAAGGCGTGATATCTTACGCTCTTCCGGTGCGTTTCCTTTCTGCACCTCGCTACCGCATTCTTCGAGCGATGACTCGTTGTGCTCTTTTGAACTTCCGGTTGCTCCGCCGATGCCGTCGCGTCCTGTGCGTCCGCCAAACATCAGTATCACATCTCCGGGCTGAGGACGCTCGCGGCGCACATCGGAAGCTTTCACGGCTCCTGCCACGGCTCCCACCTCAAGACGTTTGGCAACATATCCCGGATGATATATTTCACGCACGTGGGTTGTGGCAAGACCTATCTGGTTGCCGTAAGATGAATATCCGGCGGCAGCCTTGAGGGAAATCACGCGCTGGGGAAGTTTCCCTTCCATCGTTTCCGAAACCGGTTTGTAGATGTCGCCGGCTCCGGTTACGCGCATTGCCTGATATACGTAGCTTCTACCGCTCAACGGGTCACGGATGGCACCTCCAAGACATGTTGAAGCGCCTCCGAAAGGCTCAATCTCTGTCGGGTGATTATGAGTCTCGTTCTTGAACTGAAGCAGCCAGCGCTCCTCCTTGCCGTCAACATCAATATCCACATAAATTGAGCAGGCATTATTTTCCTCGCTCTGCTCAAGGTCTTCGAGAAGACCCTCCTTGCGGAGGTATCGCGCACCAATGGTGGCGAGATCCATAAGGCACAGGCTCTTCTCATCGCGCCCGAGTTCATGGCGTATTTTCTTCCACTCGTCGAGGGCATCGCGGAGAGTAGCGGAGATTGCCGACTCTTCGATTTCTATGTCAGTGAGTTCTGTGGTGAAAGTGGTGTGGCGGCAATGGTCGCTCCAGTATGTGTCGAGTATGCGAAGTTCGGTCTCGTTGGGATCACGACCTTCGGCTGTGAAATATGCCACAACCTCCATCAGGTCGTCACCGTTCATTGCCAATCCTTTCTCCTTGCAGTATGCGGGAGCTTCGGCGGCTGTGATTTCACGGAAACCGGTGAGCACGGGAACAGGCTTAGCTGCCGCACGTTCCGGTTTCTCCAGACGGTTAAGATCCTTGCGACGAGCCTCAACAGCATTGATGCAGTATTTGGCGATGCGTTTCATCTCCTCCTCTCCTACCGATTCATCGAAAATCATCAGACGACTGCTGCTGATCTCAATGTCGGCGGATGGCTCGATAAGACGCACACACTCCTCGGCGGAATGGGCGCGCTGGTCGAACTGACCGGGAAGACACTCCACTGCAAGGTGAGGCATCCCGCCGATTTCTACGGAGTCCGACACATTGTCGGTGGCAGGTTCGCCGAATACGCGATAGGAACTGCGTTCTATGAGCTCGGGAGAGAATCCGAAAAGGTCATATACGCAAAGAAGTCTTAGGTTCTTGATATTGAGACCGAGATTGGAATTGAGTTCGCGGCGAAGGCTTTCAGCCTCTGTGCGGAATTCCGGACGTTTCTCAACAAATATTCTTGATTTTGAAGTTGTCATGTTTATTTATAGGTTTTAGGCGTTAGGCTTCAGGTTTTAGATCTTTATTTTCACTTGTAGATTTTTGGCGCAGCCTTCTAAAGCCTAACGCCTAAAACCTAAAGCCTTTCCTTATCATATATTCGATTCCAGCACCTTGCGCGCCTGCTCTTCGCGGAAATCGTCAAGACGTTTTTTCATTTCAGGATCTGTCACAGCCATTATCTCTATAGCGAGAAGGGCTGCGTTTTTGGCTCCGTCGATACCGACAGTGGCTACCGGGATGCCCGGAGGCATCTGAACCATGGAAAGAAGGGAATCAAGGCCTTCGAGGCTGCGTGATTTCACCGGCACGCCGATCACTGGCAGCGTCGTGAAGGCAGCAACCACCCCAGCGAGGTGAGCTGCCCCACCCGCTCCGGCGATAATGGCGCAAAGACCTCGCTCGCGTGCTCCTGAAGCCCATTCCTCGAGCTGGGCAGGCGTGCGGTGTGCGCTAAGCACCTTTTTCTCATACTCGATTCCAAAGGAATCAAAAATTGTCGTGGCTCCCGACATTACGTTCCAGTCGCTTGTGGAACCCATCACCACTCCTACTTTCATAATTTCTTTTCTTACCTGTGTATGTTGGTTAGTCTGTTTCTGTTCTATCGCCTTATGTCTAATTTCCAGTAAAAAAGAGGGCGTCAGGCACACTGCCTGACGCCACTATCCTTATATGTTCACAACTACGCACGCGTATCCACACGCTTCCCCATTCTTAACCGCACGAACCGGTTTGCGCTTTCGGCGCAACTCCCGTTGTATGAAATGGGTTTGTTGTGTCATTGCCAATTGAAAAATTAGATTGCAAAGTTACAACATATTTTCCAAATTTGCCAATTTATTTTCCTAAACTTTTTTACACCTTTAAAGTGCAATCGTTCTAATTGTGTTTTATTCGATGGTTAATCGTTGTAGGGCTTGAGATCTTCGTAAGTGAAAGATTCCCAAGGCATGTCTGCGTCAGCTTTACCCTTGTCGAGGATGTCGACGATATGCATGAGCAAGGGGAAGTCTTTGAGGTCAACGAGACCCAGCTCTGCCTTGCGGCGGATAGCCTGACCCATGATGCGTGTGATGACAAGGCTTTCGAGCGTGATTCCGGCGAGAGCTTCAGTTACCTGATCGTAATCAAGACCTTGTCCCATTAGCACGCCGCAACGGCGTGTACGTCCGCTGAAGATGGTTACGTAAAGGTCGCCAAGACCGATACATTCGCTGTCGAATGTGCCGCCCTGAAGCTGCATGAGGGCGTGAGTCTCCTTCACAGCCTGAGAGAATGTGCCGGCTTGTGAGTTGTAATGCTGGGGTTCGTTTTCTCCGTGCCAGCGTGTGTTGAGACCTACGGCGAGGGTCACAGCCATAGCGTAGGCGTTTTTGAGCGCTACAGCGCTTTCAAGACCGATAACATCGTTGGTGAGTGAGATATGATAGTAGGGGCGCTGCATGGCTTCCTTCATCATGCGGAGAGCCTTGTTGTCTTTGCCGCAGAAACCAACCTCTGTAGGATCTTTGAACACGAGTTCGTAGCTGGTGCAGGGACCGCCGATTGCGCATACGTCGCGATGGATGCCGCGTTTTGCGAGCTCGCTGATCCAGTACCCGGGATAGGAGAGGAGTGAGCCGTCTTCAGTGGCGTGAAGACCTTTGGTCACTGAAAGCACAGGCATCTTGGGATCGAGTTTTGTGAGGATTTCATTGAGGAACCATTCAACACCGAAAGAGCTGACACCGCCGATTACGAAATCGGAACCCTTCACAACCTCCTCCCAATCTTTGAAATAGTGGAATTTAACATTTTCGGGGAAAGGACGGCAGAATTTCTCATGTTTGCCGGTTTTGATGTAGCCGTCGATGATTTCGTCATCAAGACATGTGCCTACGATATGCACTTCATTTCCATTCTCGGCTGCGGGAAAGGCGAGGGCAGAGCCCATCATGCCTGCGCCGATGATTGTGATTTTTCTCATTTCGTTATGAAATTTAGTTTATTAGAATATAGTATTATTTAAGTTTCGCAAGCTTCAACTTAAAGTTTAAGAGTTTATAAGTTTAAAAGTTTATCAGATGCGAACATGACTTAGTTTTCATTTATTCGCATCAAACAAATAAACTTATAAACTGCGCAAGCGCAAATAAACTTATAAACTTCAACTTTCCGCTTGTGAAAGTTGAATTAGTTAGTTCCAGCAAATTCAAACGGATGTGAAATAATGTATTTATACTTGGAAATTTGAGGAAGGATACACTATTTATCGTTGCCGTTAGTATTTATGGATTTGCAAATTTAATGTTTTATTTCATTAAATCAAAAGAAACTACAGATTTTTTAAAAAACATCATAATAATAGAACTATAAATTTTGGAGCGAAGAAAGAATAAGATAGCTTATAAAAATTATGGAGTAGAAGATTCTCGAAGCTTTTTAACATTAGAACAATAGAAACAATAGCATTGAAAGCTATCTCAGATCGTAGCTGCTGTTGCTCGCAACTGCAGCCTTGCGGCAAGGATGAGGAATTTTATCCTTTATTTGTGCTGCAGTTGCGAGCAACCGCAGCTACGATT
>DAWBVG010000616.1:0-1638 GCA_052279865.1 Muribaculaceae bacterium | reverse complement strand
ATTCACGCCAAACTCCTCTTTGAAGCACTGCCGGAAGTTGCCAAGATTCTCCAGACCTACCATAAATGCTACCTCCGAGACAGTATATTTCCCGGTGCGGATTAGTTCCGCACCTTTGCGTGCGCGACATTTCCTTATCAGCCTGGAAACGGAAAATCCTGTTACCGACTTTACCTTTCGGTAGAGTGTGGAGTGAGACATGTTCATGGAATCGGCAATGCTTTCGACATCCAGTTTTGAACCAGATATATTTTTGTCAATTATTTCCAATATTTTGTCAATGAATTCCTTGTCGGATTCGGTGAGAGTCGTTGCCAGCAGGTTGTTTTCAACAGAATCGTCATTCTTCACAACCTTGGTAGCCGAAGGGGGAGCGGTAATGCCGACGGAATCAGTGAGTGCCAGTCTTTTATCTACTACCTGACGGGCGATCGATTGTCTTAATGTTATTATATTCCTGATGCGAGACCGGAGCACTTTCGACGAGAATGGTTTGGTTATGAAAGAGTCTGCTCCGCTGTCGTAAGCTTCCGTGCGGGCTTCTTCCGAAACCTTTGCTGTGACAATGAGCACCGGAATAAAATTTGTTTTCGGATTTGATTTCAAATGTCTGATAAACGTCATGCCATCCATATTCGGCATCATGATATCAGTCACTATGAAATCAGGAGTATCTGCCAGGGCGCTTTGCAATCCTTTTTTACCATCTGTTGCCGTGGAAATGATATAATCCTCCTCGAGACAGTCTTTGATATAATTGATTATATCAATGTTGTCGTCAACAACAAGAACATGCATTTTTTCAGATTTTGAATCCTTCTCTTTCCCTGGTGTCTCCGGTTCGGATTGAGGAGTTTCAGACTCACGAGATGCCTCGGGATAAGTATTACCCGTTCCGATTCTGACGCGGAACACCGATCCTTTCCCTTGCTCGCTTTCCACGAATATTTCCCCTTGATGGAGCTTTACAAGATTATAGACCAGGGCAAGCCCTATTCCCGTGCCGAGACGTTTTGAAGATTTCTTTCCCCGGTAATATCTGTCAAAGATATGGGGTAGGGTGTCGGGTTCTATTCCGAGTCCGGTGTCACGCACGCTGATCTCAGTGAAAGGGACGTCATCTTCAGAAGTGTGTGAAAGTCCAAGGGTAACAGATCCTTCCACGGTATATTTGCAAGCGTTCGACATCAGGTTGTCGATTATTATATTCATCGTCTCCCTGTCGAACCATAGCTCGTAATTCCCCGGTTCTATTTCAGTATTGACAATGAGTTGTGGATTTGTGTTAAGCACACTGTATCTCATTCCAATGTCAGACACAACTCCCGAGATGTCACCATATTCAACCTTTAGGTTTCTGTTGCGGGTCTCGGTCTTACGAAATTCAAGAATAGTGTTGATTAAGTCGAGCAATCGGGATGCTGAATTGTGAATCATGCCCACTTTCTTTCGGTGTGTAGCCGGTAATGCCGCATCATTCTTAAGATCATCAAGCGGACCTATGATTAGGGTGAGAGGCGTGCGCAGTTCATGGGTTATGTTGGTAAAGAAGCGCATGCGTTCCGCTATCATTTCATGTTCGCGGCTGCTTTTGTCGCGCTCGAGATTCAATGTATACTCCAGAGCCAGACGTTTGCG
>DAWBVG010000615.1:0-4648 GCA_052279865.1 Muribaculaceae bacterium | reverse complement strand
ATATGATGCAGCTATTGCCGGCGATAAGATAGCAAAAGATATCTTTGAATACACCGGCAAGATTCTTGGAGAGGCAATGGCAGATATGACGGCATTCTCGAGTCCTCAGGCATTTATACTCTTCGGAGGTCTGACAAAGAGTGGAGATCTATTGATGAAGCCGCTTAAGGACGCATACGATAAGAATGTTCTTCCCATCTTCAAAGGTAAGGCAAAAATCCTTCTCTCCGAATTGAAGGAAAGCGATGCTGCAGTTCTTGGCGCTTCTGCTCTCGGTTGGGAAGCCAAGTACCGCTATGAGGCTCCCGGAGCACTTGCTACTTCAAGTGAAGTTCCAGTAATTGTTCCTGAAGTATAAACAGAACAATCCAATCCCATAACAAACAGAGGGCGTCGAATTGATTCGATGCCCGCTTATTATTTAGGTTTGAGCAATTATTATCAGAAGAGTTTGAGTTCTTGGTAGAGGCGGTGAACGGGTAGACCCATGACGTTGTAGAAACTGCCGTTTATCCATTCAACGGCTATGCAACCAATCCATTCCTGGATGCCGTAGGCACCGGCTTTGTCAAGGGGAAGGTAGTTTTCTACATAGTAGTTTATGTCTTCCTCAGAGAGTTCTGCAAATTTAACTTCAGTTGTTGATGTGAAAGATGTGCGTCGATCTACAGTTAGTATGCAGACCCCGGTGATGACAGTATGGACCTTCCCGGAAAGTTCTCTCAACATTTGTTCTGCATCTTCTCTGCTTTTGGGTTTGCCGTATATCTTGTTTTCTTTTATCACCAGCGTGTCGGCAGTGATTATCATTTCGTTGTCGTGAATGTTTTCAAGATATGCGTCAGCTTTTTTATTAGCTATATGTTGAGGAACCTCAGTTTTAGGCATATGCTCGGGATATGATTCATCTATACCTCCAAGACTAATTGAACTGAATGGTATTCTCAGGTCGGACAGCAATTCTCTGCGTCGCGGAGATTTGCTTGCCAAAAGAACATGATATTTATTTAGATTTTCCAGCATAATACATTAAGCAGCTTCTTATTTTACCAACCGAAAGCATGTGCATCTGAAAGCCATTCACCTTTGGCTTTCAGAACCTGTTCCACTACGTCTCGTACGCATCCATAGCCACCATCGAATTTCGAGACATAGATGGCAGTCTCTCTCGCTTCCCATGCAGCATCGCGTGGAGCACATGACAAACCTGCAGCGCGCATACATTTCAGATCGGGAATGTCATCACCAAAATAAACTACTTCTTCCGGATTAAGTTCATTATCTTCCATCCATTTCAGAAATATTTCGAGTTTGTGGGATGCTTTCTGAAATATATCCTTGAAACCCAGCGCCTCGAACCTGTTTTTTATAGCCAAGGTATTCCCTCCCGTTATGATGGCAAGTTTATAACCGAGTTTTGCGGCAAGTTGCAGTGCGTAACCGTCTTTGATGTTTGCCATGCGCAGAGGTTCTCCTTCCGGCGACATCGGGATTACGGACGGAGACAGAACTCCATCAACATCGAATGCGAAACCTCTGATCTTCGCGAGGTCATAGTTTATTCCGCTCATTGAATTATATATTTAAGTTTCGCAAGCTTCAACTTAAAGTTTAAGAGTTTAGAAGTTAAAAAGTTTATCAGATGCTAATATGTAGGATTTTTTATTTATTCCCATCAAACAAATAAACTTATAAACTGCGCGCAGCGCGATTAAACTTATAAACTTCAACTTTTCGCTTGCGAAAGTTGAATTACTTATTATGATGTGAGGAAATTATAGAGGAGGTGAGAGTCTGGTATATGTTCATCAGTTCTCTGTCGTTTTCGAGCAAAGAGAGATGAGTGTCAATTGTTTTGCTGTCGCGTCTTACGGCAGGACCGGTTTGGGCATCAAAAGGGGAGAGGTGTTCGGTTTTTCGGAGTGTCTCCTTGAGAAGTGGACGGATTATATCAAATTCCAATCCATTATCATTCAGAAGCTTTTCGGAAATTGCCCAAAGGTGATTGGCAAAATTGCATGCGAAAACGGAAGCTACGTGTAGCGCTTTCCTTTTTTCTGAATCAGCAATTCTGACATTATTGCTGATTTTCGCAGCAAGATCAAGCAGTGTCTTTTCGGTATCTGTATCTTTTGCCTCTATCAGAAACGGGATTTCAGAATAATCAAGCTCCACGCCTTTGGTGAAAGTCTGCAAAGGATAAAACACTCCTGTCTTTTCTTTTCTGCAACCAAGCGCATCGATTGGTGTCGAGCCGGAGGTGTGGGCAATTATGCCGGAAGTTGCTGGGAGAGCTTCCGCAATCTTGCGGATTGCATTGTCTGATACGGAAATTATCGTTACATCGGCTTTTTCATCGATTCCCTCAAGATTGCGGGGATTAACCTGACATACTTCCTCCTTGCTTTCGAATGCCTTCACAAGATGTGTTGCCACGTTTCCTCTTCCAATGATATTAATCTTCATGGGTCAATATTTTAATTGCTTTCTATATCCCGGAGTGTGGAAATTATGCTCATGGGGGAGAATATCCCTCCTGCAGTGAGATGCCGCAGGCATTTCACCTCAAATTCAGTTGCATCTTGCGAGACTATTCTCTGTTGTATGTCGATCGCAACGCGTCCCATTGTGTCACGAAGATTTATTTCCACACATGGATTGATATTGCGGTCTTCAGTCACGAGCATGTCAATGCCAAGTGGTCCTTCATAATACTGTGCTACATAATTCTCGAGAAGAAGTCTTTGGCGTTCGATGATTACTGAAAGGTTATTTCCATTCCCGTAAACATCGATGTGTTGAAGAATATATGCCACGATATTCTCTTGCGGCGCAACGACATTTGATTTGTATTTCCCTCTTTCGGAAGTAATGAAAGTTGAAACGCCCAGAAACATTGCCTTCCCGTTATGACACTCCCATTCCGTGGCGAAATCAAGACTTCTTGAATAGGCAATTTCCCCCATTACGCTACCCTGGGAGCGTACTATTCCTCTCAACCAAGGTTCAATGTGTCTTTTTTCAAGATCTTTCGTGAACTGTAACCCTCTGCCCGAACTGCTCCAAGGTGCTTTGAAATATACTTCTCGATTATCGAGTCTATTGGCACTCCAGAATTCCAAAGCATCTTCAACATCTGTAAATTCCTTGGGAATCTGAATTTCATCATTGATGACATCCTTCATATTCAGAAGGAACGGGATTGTGAGTTTGCGGTGAGAAAGATTACGGAGAACCGTCATTTCTTCGGCAGACGGCATCATCTGCTCCGAAGCTCCCAAGGATGAGAGCCATTTGCACAATGTTCTGTTCCATCCCCAGGGACGTATTTTAAAATTTTTCTTTTCCTGAACAAACAGCCGTAGATGACGCGGACGAACCAGGGTGATATCTTTTGTGGAAAGAAATTCAGCAAACGGATGCAAGGGTGTGAGCACCCCAGGATTGTCATTGGGAAGCAGAATGGCATCGCCTCGGTCTGCATATAGAGCCGGGAGGAGCATAAGGCTGCTTTTTACTGCCAGAATAGAAACCGGAGGGGTATAGTTCTCCGAGTTCGACGCCAACGCATAATCTGTGTCCGGATTGAATATATGCAGTGTCATGTTTGATAATATATTAAAAAATATGTCAGGCGACCACCTGACATATTTTTGATATGATTGTCACGCCCTGTAATCGGCGTCCACTCTTTTTAATTAATCGTCAAGATGATCTTTTTCTTTCAGGGGATTAGAGAAATAGAGTTTGTGCTCCACATATTCCTGAGTTGCGATAAGGGTAGGTTTCGGTAGTTTCTCATAAAATCTTGAGATCTCTATCTGCTCGCGGTTTTCGGAAACTTCCTCAAGATTGTCGGTGGATGCAAACTCCTGAAGCTTACGCTCGAGTTCTTTCTTGAGTTCAACTGAAATCTGATTGGCGCGTTTGCCGATTACGCAAACTGTTTCGTAAACATTTCCAGTCTGCTCCGCCATGGCGATCATATCGCGTGTCACCGTGTTGAGCGGGGCGTTGGTTTTCTTATAATCCATAAGTTCTATTATGATTTATTTCCAAAATTACTAATTAAATAACACATTCAGAGGTTTGCATGTTTGCTTGCAATCTTGAAGATTGTCTCAGCCTCTTTTTTGTGTTTTGAATCGGGATAGTTGTTTATGAATGAGTAATATTCGTCAACAACATCTCTATATCGGTCAGCCTGGCGTTCATTGACACTCTGTTTGGCTTCCTGAAATTTGGATTTCAGAATCAGAAGCTCGAAATCCTCTTTATATTTTGAATAGGGATAATCTTTCAATGCATTTTGCGAAACTATAATCGCCGATTCGTAGTTGTTTCCCATGTAATTGCCGAGGTTGTAATACAACTGAGCATTCTGTAATTCCTTAAGCGTCAGTTTGTCTTGCATCTCGAATATGGCATTTTGCGCTACTGTCACGCGATCGCTTTTGGGGAAATAGTCAAGAAATCCCTGAAGCTCTTCAATAGCCTTGATTGTGTTGGTCTGATCAAGCTGAGGATCCGGTGAATCGAGATAGTATCCGTAACCGCTGTAAAAACGCGCAAGTTCCGCATATTTACCTTTGGGATAGCGGTTGTAATACGTCTTGAAATACACCGCAGAGTTGGGATAGTCCTTATT